>JASIKQ010000658.1 GCA_030049565.1 Candidatus Sulfotelmatobacter sp. | reverse complement strand
ATACGGGATGCGATTGCGGCCGATGATATCGGAGAAGTAGTTGTTGGTGGCATTGCTGCCATCCACGGTGAAATAGGTGGACCCGTTTCCATTCGCGTACCCCGAATCTTCTCCGCCTTGCTGACCGGCAATGCTTACCAGGCCGGTATCGCCGTCATAGCTGGTGTTCGGCGTGAGTATCATGAAGTCAGTGTATTTTCGTCCGTTGAGCGGGAAGTCGTCGATAAGCGACCGCTCCAATACGGTACTGGCAGAAGATTCCGAAGGACGCAGCAACGCCACTTTGGCAGTCACGGTCGCCGCATCGCCGCTGGCGCCAACCTCCAGCGTGATGTCGTGAGTTGTCGTGTTTCCCACCAGAACCCGCACCTGAGCGCGGACATCCCGAAACCCCTGAACCCTAGCAATTACGGAATACATGCCGGGCATGAGAGCAGCAAAGTGATAAAGGCCAGCATGATTCGTGGTGCTATGCTGTTCCACTCCAGTGGCCAGATTGCGCAAGGTGAGCGAAGCACCGGCCATGACGGCGCCGCTAGGATCGGTCACGCGTCCGGAGATGCCGCCGGTCAAAACAACATTCTGTGCCGACAATGAAATACAGAAGGCGAGAAAAACGCAAATCACTAACGTACGACGAGCCCGCGGGATTCTAACAATTGAAGTAATGAATAAGGTCAAATCCAAAGATTGGCAAAGCATGCCTTGTCCCTCCTGGACCAGCCGGATTATGTAATTGAATTCTTCGCACGTTGGTTCGAAAGTTGGCTTTTAAAACTGACTGCACTGGTCTCTCCGAGGCATTTAGATTATTTGCGCGATTAGATAACCAGGGAGGCTAGTTCAAGTACGTTGCATAGTGGTGAAACGCATATGAAGATTCTGTCTAAATTGCATTACAAAAATGTAACTTCTCCGTCACGCTGGCGTTAGTTTTCCTCCTGTGCAAAAACACGACGTTTAGGACACTCTCTTCAGTTCGAGCTCGCCAGCAGAATCCCCATCCCTTCCGCCTTCGAGCAGGAAGCATGAAGGCAGACGTCAAAGTGCCGAATGCCAATCCGACGGTTCTGATTGCAAACCCCTCCTCTGATCGTCTTCGCAACTGCCGCTTCTTATTTGCTCCGCGCTGAAGCGTTCGTAACGAGGTTGCTGATTCGAGGGGAATCCAACATGACGAAAATGTAATCTACGCGTAATGCTAGCGTGCGCCTTTGATTTCTAGACTGATCACGCTGGTGCAACCCCCGTGGTGCGCCACGCCTGTTTCGAAATCTAGGAGCAAACGTATGAGAACACTTCAGAAGTCATCTCCCAGAGCTCGAGGCGCTTGCTTGCCCATTGGCAAGCCGGTGCTGGGCATGTTGCTAATCCTCGCGGCCATCGCCGCATTGCCAGTTTCCAGCCTGGCGCAAGTTCCCCCGCCTGCGAACTCACCCATCCAGAATGTGATTGTGGTCTTCGGCGAAAACCGCAGCTTCGATCACGTCTTCGGAACTTATGTTCCCCTCACGCCTGGTCAGGCCGTACAGAATCTACTTTCCGAGGGGATTGTAACTGCCAACGGAACGCCAGGCAAGAAATTCAAGGATGCGCACCAATATGAAGCATTGGACACCACCACCTACGAGATCGCTCCCCCGGGCAAGAGCCTCTACTATTACCTTCCAGAAGTGCTAGCCGGCGGCGACGAATTTTGCAGTGACACCTTTGGCGAGCCATTCTGCACGTTGCCCGTAGCAGAAAACTACGAGCCGAGCATGGACCCAGGCTACTTTCAGTATCTGATCACGGGCGCAACCGGCATCCCAAAGAAGGCTCCGGACACCCGCATTACGAACTACGCCACTGAGCCCCCGGGCCCCTTCCAAATCACCAATGGAACTACCATGACCTACGATGATTACGCGGCCAGCCCGGTGCATCGTTTCTATCAGATGTGGCAGCAACTGGACTGCAAATACAGCGCCAAGCCAAGTCCTGCGAATCCAAGCGGTTGTAAAGCTGACCTGTTTCCCTGGGTGGAAGTCAGCATCGGGACGGGCTCCAACGGCAATCCGCAGCCACCTGGATTCAACAACGCGACCACCGGCGAGGGTTCCGCGTCGATGGGGTTCTACAACGTAGCGCAGGGTGACGCTCCCTACCTTGTGCAGCTGGCCAACCAATATACGCTGCTTGATAACATGCACCAAAGCGTCATGGGCGGCACGGGCGCGAACCACATCGCGCTGGGCTATGCCGATGGCATGGTGTATACCAATGGCAACGGAAGTCCTGCAACGCCGCCTTCCAATCAGATCGAAAACCCCAATCCGTCACCCGGCACCAATAACTGGTACATCCAGGACGGCTACAGCGGCGGCAGCTACATCAATTGCTCCCAAGAGTCGGCGCCCGGAGTTGCTCCCGTCACGAGCTACCTGGCCAAGCTGGGCCTCAGCCCCAACTGCGACGATGGCAACTATTACCTGCTGAACAACTACAACCCTGGCTATTACGTAACCGGCGTTGGCACTCCCCCCGTCCCTACAGGTTTTGTCCTCCCATTGGGGCCGAACGACTTCACCATCCCGCCGACTACTCAGCGGCATATCGGTGACGTGCTGGGGGCTGCCGGCCTTACCTATACTTTCTTCGGTGAGGACTGGAACATCTACGCCGGCATCGGCGAACCGGGCGGCGTTGGTGACCCGGGGGAGACGAACCCCATGGACGCGTATTGCAACATCTGCAATCCGTTCCAGTATGCTACCGACGTTATGACCAATCCATCGCAGATTGCCGCTCACATCCAGGATATGACGGGAGTAAACGGATTCTACTGGGACGTTGCCAACAACGCCCTTCCCAATGTCTCCATCATTCAGCCCAGCGGTTTCGTTGACGGACATCCTGCAACTTCCAAGCTCGACTTGTGGGAAGGCTTCGTGAAGGACATCATTGAGACAGTGCAGGCTTCGCCGTATTGGAACAGCACCGCAATCATCCTTATTTTCGATGAAGGCGGAGGCTACTATGATTCCGGTTATGTGCAACCGCTGGACTACTTCGGCGATGGCACGCGTATGCCCAGCTTGATTATTTCTCCGTACTCAACTGGCGGAATGGTTTATCACGGATATGCGGACCACGTGTCGATCGACAAGTTCATCGAGAGAAACTGGAGCTTGCCGACGATTTCGTTCCGCAGCCGCGACAATTTGCCAGATCCAGTTTATGGCAGCAGCGCTTACGTTCCGACCAACAGCCCGGCGATCGACGATCTGTGGTGCGCTTTCAGCTTCGCCACCGGCTGCCCCGCCGCAGAGCAATAATAACTGCGGCAACAATTCGAACCAAGGCTGGACTGGCGCGGAGGGCGTCAGTCCAGCTTTAGTGATTGAGAGTTGACTATTATGCTGCGCCAATGCATGAAACCGCGTCGGTTTTCCGCGTTATTCCTGTTTTCTCTTGCTTTTGCCGTACCGGTAACTTCCGCCGATAGTCCCAAACCGGCCAAGGTTGGCGGCAAGTGGCAAATCGCCTGGGACGTGCGCATGGGAACCATCCATGGCGTTCTGACCTTCAAACAGCATGCCGATCAGGTCACGGGTACGTTTTATGAGGAGTTAAACAAGCAGACCTACTCCCTTTCTGGAAACATTCAAGGCAAGGACATTACCTTTGACATTCCTTTTCCAAGCTCTCGTCCTTACACCATTGAATTCAAAGGTACCATCGACCACAAAAAGATGAGCGGCACGTCCAAAATGAAGGGTGGAGGCCAGGTTTACCTAGGGCATGCGGGAGAAGTCGAGGACCCACAGCGATCCTGGTTGGCGATAAAAGATTTCAAGCATCAGCTTGTCACCCCGAGAAAGCCACCCAAAGAGGACGACGACGATTAGAGCGGCCTGCGAGTAACATTGTCGTGGACGCCCGCGTCTTAGGCGCGCATCACTAGGCCTGCGTGACCGCTCCATGCAGTGCTGGCCTGGCGAACCGTGTACCCTCCAAGCCAAGCCGCGAAACTTTTGGGCGGAATCCAACATGACGAAAATGTAATCTCCGCGTCATGATGCCGACATAACGGGAGAGGGCTTTTTTGTTCCTATCTGGATACTGGTTAGGCGTGCCTGCAGTCATCGGCAACAGGGATCAAGAGGCTTGCAAGATGTGGTGCAGCCAAACTCCCGTATCACCGGCAAACCAGAAGTTGGAATGGCGCCGGCTGCCTCGACAAAGCGATCGCTCTTGGAGGAGAAAATCAACAATGCCCAAAATTCGCGGCCTGCATGCTGCATTTCTACAATGACCGGAAGCGGTATGCGACGCTCCCTCTTTCCTCGCACATTTTGCATTGCACTCCCCCTGCCGCTGCATTACAGTCGAAGTAATGAAGCTCTCCGTAATCATGCCGGTCTACAACGAGCGCTCTACGCTGCGGGAGGTGGTGAAGCGCGTGTTGGCGGTTCCGCTCGAGATTGAATTAATTTGCATCGACGACGGATCGAGCGACGGCTCGCGCGAAATCCTTGCCCAGCTGCATGCGGAGCACTCGCAAATTCGCGTTCTGTTGCAACCCAAAAACATGGGCAAAGGCGCGGCCCTGCATCGCGGTATACGCGAAGCTACGGGAGATTTCCTCGTTATTCAGGATGCGGACTTGGAGTACGACCCCTCAGAGTACAGTGTGCTGCTGGGTCCGTTGATCGAAGGCCGCGCAGACGTGGTTTTTGGATCGCGCTTTCTTTCGGGCCGCCCGCATCGCGTGCTTTATTTCTGGCACTCCGTTGGCAACTGGATCCTCACGTTACTTTCCAACGCTCTGACTGACATCAATCTCACTGACATGGAAACCTGCTACAAAGCTTTTCGGCGAGATGTGATTCAGTCGATTCCTCTCGAGGAGAAGCGTTTCGGATTCGAACCCGAGATAACGGTGAAGGTCGCCAAGCGCAAACTGAGGATCTATGAGGTAGGCATCAGCTATTGGGGGCGTACCTATGAGGAAGGTAAGAAAATCGGCTGGAAGGATGGCCTGCGGGCCCTCTTCTGCCTGCTGAAATATTGCATTTCCGAAACCGCAGTCGCGGATTCTCGCGCCGACAGGGAAATTTTGCTGGGAACAAGCCCGCGCAAAGCCCGGCCTGCCGATGAAGTTTAATGTATGCACCTGGCTGAAGTTCGCGGTGGGAACCGCGAAGCAAATCTGCCGCAGAGAAAAGCTCACGGGTTCTACTTCTTCACTCGATTGCCTGGATACTTGCCATTGGTTGCCCCGCTTGCCGTCATGCCGCCGGCAGGCTTTTGGTAGCTCGAATTGATAGGCGGATTGCGCCCAGCCGCTGTACCAACTGACTTGACTGGAGGAAGTTTGGCGGCTTGTGCCCGATCTCGGCTCGAGGTACTGCGAGGTTCCCGCTCCAGATGTCGTAACTCCGCACTTGCATTCCGAGTACTGTTCGCCACGGTCGGCGGGGCCGAAGACTTATGGGACGCGGCCATTGCGGATTTCGGAGTCAACGGCTGGGTTGCGTCGCGGAGTGACTCGGCTTTGGGCTCCAGCTTCGAGGTATGCGGCGAGCTCTGCCCTGTCACCATCCCAATGCCGCACAATACAGCTAAAAACCACCAAATAGGCTTCATCCGTCGAAATCCTTGCCTGGCCTGGGAAATCCTTGGCCCTGCCTATTAGAACATGTTTTCCTGGCGAAATCGCCTGCCAAATTGTAATCTGCCCGCGGTTACTATCCGTCCGTTACTACCGGGCAACGGCCTTTCCTCCAGATTTGGGATTTTCGCCCGCTCCTGATCATCGACCATTATCATTGGACAAAGTCGGGCAAGCTGCAATGCTTCGCCCGCGAGCCTCGACGCAACGCACGCATGACTCAGGATAGGAACATCTCGAATTCCAACTTTCGGATTGAAGAATCCCTTCAACTGTCAAAGGATGAAGTGCAACTGTGGCGAGTCGATCTGGAAGCGATCGGCGGGGAAGAATCAACTTGGAGGCAAGCCCTGTCATCCGACGAATTGGCGCGTGCCGGCCGATTCCATTTTGCGCGCGACCGGCAACGCTTCATGGCCTGTCGTGCCATGCTGAGAAAAATTCTGGCGGCTTATCTGAACGCCGATGCGAAAGAACTCCGCTTTGCCTATTCGAAAAAAGAAAAACCTTCGCTTGTGATTCCTGCCGGCCACGATATTGCATTCAACGTCGCCCACTCCAGCAGCGTCGCTCTGCTTGCTTTTACACGTGGGCGGAACATCGGCGTCGATGTTGAACAGCTTCGTCGCGACTTCGATCCCGATGCTATCGCCAAACGTTTTTTTTCCGAGTACGAGCGCAAGCAGCTTGCCGCCTTGCCGCCCGAAGAGCAGGTGGAAGCGTTCTTTCGCTGCTGGACGCGCAAAGAGGCGTACATGAAGGCTACGGGCGAAGGTTTGTCGCTTCCGCTTACCCAGTTTGATGTTTCTCTCGCAACCGGCGAGAAAAACGCGCTTCTGGCCACACGGCCCGATCCAAACGAAGCGCAGGGCTGGTCCCTCCAAGAGATTCCTTCAGGACCAGGCTTTGTCGCCGCCCTTTGCGTTCAGGGCCGAGATTGGAAGCTGAGCCTTTCGCTGGGCGATCTTGAACATCGCTGACTCGAGTGGAATGAACGGTTAAGCGGCGTGTAAATATGTCGGCTGAAACTGCAATTCTTTTCACACTCTGGGCCCGGCCCGGATGGCGCCGGGTGGCCTATGGAGAAGCATTTTCCTTTCACGACCCTGCATCGACAACTTGGCGGGTAAAGGCATGGCGATTGCTTCAATCATTCGTTGTTCAAAGGCGAAAACCGACTTTCGCAACTTCGCCGCAAGTGTTACTCTGTAAGGTAATTTTTTAGGATTCCTCCCTTAACCATCTGCAATCGCTTCTATCTTACTTGCTTGATGCAGTTTGGGAAGCAATCCATCAATTGTAATAAACTTAGTAGACTATCGACCAGCTATTCGAACAAACCGGGAGGGTTTTGCTTGACCGCTTCTTCTACCAGCCATCTTATTGCTCCGCACGGCGGGGAACTCATCGACCTGATCGCCAAACCCGAAAGGGCTGCCGAATTGAAATCACATTCCAAAGAATGGCCCTCGTGGGACCTGACTGCGCGCCAACTCTGCGATCTGGAACTGCTGCTCTCCGGCGGATTTTCTCCGTTGCGTGGTTTCATGACTCGCGCCGACTATGAAGGCGTCTGCCACAACATGCGCCTCGCCAACGGAACGCTGTGGCCGATGCCGATCACGCTCGACGTGACGGAGGAGTTCGCTAAAAAGCTGAGCGCGGGCACGAGCAAAATCGCTCTGCGCGACCCCGAAGGCGTGATGCTGGCCGTGTTAAGCGTACAGGACGTCTGGCATCCCGACCGCAAAGCCGAAGCCAAGGCGGTTTTCAACAGCACCAGCTCCGCCCATCCGGGAGCGGATTATGCGATGAACAAATCCAATCCCTGGTATGTGGGCGGAACGCTGGAGGGGCTTCAGAACCCTGCGCATTACGATTTTCGCGACCTGCGCCTTACTCCCGCTGAGATTCGGGCGGAATTTGCGCGTGTTGGTTGGCGGCGCGTAGTCGCCTTTCAGACGCGCAATCCCATGCACCGGGCGCATGTGGAGCTTGCCTTCCGCGCGGCCAAGCAGGTCGAGGCCAATCTGCTGATCAATCCCTCTGTCGGCATGACCAAGCCCGGCGACGTCGATTACTACACGCGCGTGCGCTGCTATCAGTTGCTCCTGCCTAAATTTCCGCAAGGAACGGCAAAGCTTTCGTTGCTGCCCCTTGCCATGCGCATGGGCGGACCGCGCGAAGCCATCTGGCA
>JASIKQ010000657.1 GCA_030049565.1 Candidatus Sulfotelmatobacter sp. | reverse complement strand
GACAGGTTCCGGCGATTGGCAAGCCCGTGATGATTTTCCTCCGCGGTGGTGAAGAGGTAACTGGAGCCACCCTGACCAGGTTCTTTGGATTCCATGTCGCCGTTCTACCCGGATTGGCAACCCTGCTGATCCTGCTGCACGTGTTGTTGGTTCAACGGCTGGGCATGAGTATTCCACCGAAGCTGGAAGTTCAGTGGACCGCGAATCCCTCTGCGAAGCGGGAAATGAAATTCTTTCCCAACTTCCTACTGCGAGAATTGATGGCCTGGTACGTGGCCCTGGGAGTGTTGGGCACGTTGGCAGCGCTCTTCCCGTGGAACCTCGGAGTGAAGGCAGATCCTTTCGTGTCAGCGCCGGCGGGAATCAAGCCCGAGTGGTACTTCCTATTCATGTTCCAAACGCTCAAGCTCATCCCGTCGAAAGTGTGGTTCATTGACGGGGAAGTTCTGGGTGTAGTTGTTTTCGGTGTGGTCGGCCTGCTCTGGCTTCTGCTGCCTTTTCTGGAGAGGGACCAACCCTCACGTATGAAAGGGTGGATCACTGGGCTTTCCGTCTTTGCTCTTGCGTACGTAGTGGGTATGAGTGTTTATGGCTATCTTGCGAAATAAGCTCCGACGGTTCAGAGCAGCCCATTATGTCGGGCTGCCCGGCTTCATCATGCTCGCAGTATGCCTGGGTTATGGGCATTGTTATGGGCAAACCGCGAACTCCTGCCTGGATTGTCACTCCGCTTTGCCTGATCCCCTGGGGGTAACGCAGGAGAAGTTCAGTCAGGACATCCACGCACAAAGAGGTTTGACTTGCACCAGTTGCCATGGAGGTGACGCAACCAGTGACGATCCGGATAAAGCCATGAGCCGAAAGGCTGGGTGGAAGGGCAAGATTGATCGCAAGCAGATTCCGCAGTTGTGCGGAAGCTGCCATTCGAACCCAGCCTATATTCGGCAATTCAACCCCAGCTTGCGCACAGACCAGTTGGACCAGTATCGCACCAGTGTGCACGGCAAGCGCTTCGCGGCCGGAGACACGAAGGTTGCAGTGTGCACGGATTGTCATAGCGTCCACGATCTGAGGGCTCCCAGCGATCCCCGCTCCACGGTGAACCCGGACAACGTGGCGAACACGTGCACTCGCTGCCATTCGGATGCAGATTACATGAAGGGATATTCGATTCCCACGGATCAATTCGCAAAGTACAGCACGAGCGTGCACCACCAGGCGTTAGCGGTGCGAGGCGATCTGAGTGCGCCAACCTGTACCACGTGTCATGGAAATCATGGCGCGGCGCCGCCGGGAGTGGACAAGGTCCAAAATGTGTGTTCGAACTGTCACGCTTTCCAGGCCCAGATGTACGAAAAAAGTTCGCACAAAAAGGCCTTTGATGCTGCTTCTCTTCCAGGATGCGTTGTCTGTCATAGCAATCATGGCATCCGACATCCAACAGACGCCTATCTTGGCACTGGTCCTGACGCCGTGTGCATGCGGTGCCATACGCCAGGCGACGCCTGCGATCAAGCAAGGGCCGGATTACAAACCTCCTTGAGCCGATTGGACGACGCCATCAAAAGCGCAGACCAAGTTCTTGGTGTGGCCGAGTCTTCTGGCATGGAGGTGAGCGAGGCTCGGTTGGGACAGGATCAGGCACGGGATTCGCTGACCAAGGCTCGAGTCACAATCCACAGCTTCCGGACGGACTTGATGGATCAGGATATTCAAGCCGGCATGAAAATCGCAGCCAAGGACCTGCAAGCTGGGAAGGAAGCCATGGTCGAACGCAACCATCGCCGCGTCGGACTCGGAATTTCGCTCATTGCGATCGGGGTAGTGTTGGCTGGGCTTTGGCTGTACACCAAGAAGATAGAGAGTTAGATCTTAAAGGGCTTAAGGTCCAATGCTCGCTTTTGTCCTTATCGTTGGCTACGCGAAAGTTGGCCAGAAACGGGCTTCTGGGAAGCACCGGAATCGCCTCCCAGGATGCCGACAAAGTCAACTCGCTATAGCTGAATCCCTAGCTATTGATCGCGTTGCATTCGCCTTATGCCTTCCTCGAAACCGGACTGCGCATGAGTCCTGCGGAGAAAAACCGGGTCGGTGACCCGGTTCTCAGCCGGGTAGTCCGTTCTCCGCAGTCCGGTTTGTCGAGTAGAAATCGCAGAAAACGGGCATTATTCGCGTATTTGGGGGGGACGGATGGCCAGAATTCTCTGCAGTGCAGACTGCGTGGCGGGGACTAGAAGACGATTTTAGAACTCTTATTGCCTCCGGTGAAGAGCTGCCGGAGCTGTAAGTCGTTGATTCTCGCGTCCCTGCTTTACGTCGCCATTCCAGGTATATCACGGCTTGCGGCTTTGCACAGCCCATGCAGTCGGGCATAGGAGGGAGGATCCCTCTGTTGACAAATTCTGTCATTCAAAGCGTGCGGTAGTCATTGGATTCGTGGAGAGTTGCAAATGCACAGCGGTTTTGACAAAGACATCACGGTTGCTGACCTGATAAAGATCCAGCGGAGTCTCGCCCTAGCCGAGAGCACCGTTGAGCGGGTTGTCGGCTCGCTCTGGGTGGCCCGTACGCTGGACAAGCGTCTGGCACAGTTAACAGATCGCCAGGTTGGTCAGTTGATGTTTGATTTCGTCGGAGATCGCGCGACCATCTTTGAGCCGGAGATGGCAATCCGCGCCGCCACGCAGAAGGAAGAGGAGGAATCCTACCTGCTGAAGCTCGCAGAAAAAGACAAACTGCTGGCCGACATGAAGAAGCAGGTCGAAGAACTCCGACGCAAGAGCGAACAAGGTTCGCAGCAACTTCAGGGCGAAGTCCAGGAGCTTGAGCTTGAAGCCATGCTGAAAGCTGCGTTCCCGGGTGTACGTGTGGAATTTCGCCATTGCTCCGAGGTAGGCGGTGAGGACTTCACTGTGGCCGGACTCCAGCGCTGCGACGAGGAAACACGTCTGAGACAATGCGACAATATCCCGCGATTGAAAGCACCATCTCTGGAGCTGAACATTCAGATCGTGCCGCGGGAATAGAATCTGCTGAGGATCCTATCGCAGCCTTGCATCGGCGGCGAAAGTCTTGCTTCCCGGCAGTTGACTCATGAACCTCACCAGGATCGACTGGTCGATACTCGGGCTGTATATCGTTTTCGTGCTGGGCATCGGCTTGGCAGTGAAGCGCTACACGAAGACGAGCACTGATTTCTTCCTCGCCGGCCGTTCCGTCCCTGCCTGGGTCTGCGGACTGGCTTTCATCTCCGCCAATCTCGGCGCACAGGAAGTGATCGGCATGGCGGCGTCCGGCGCGAAGTATGGAATCGCTACCAGCCATTTCTACTGGATCGGCGCAATTCCAGCGATGGTGTTTATTGGCATCTTTATGATGCCGTTCTATTACGGTTCGTCCGCGCGCTCCGTGCCGGAATATCTAAGGTTGCGTTTCGACGAGAAGACCCGGGGACTGAACGCGATCGCATTCGCCACCATGACAGTATTCTCTTCGGGCATTTCGATGTACGCCATGGCCAAGCTGATCGAGGCACTGCAGGTTTTCGACGCGCCACTGAAGACTCTGGGACTGTCGCCCGGGTTGACGTTTCACCTCAGTATCGCCATCTCCGCGGTCATCGTTCTCGGTTATATCCTTTTGGGCGGGCTGACCAGCGCAATCTACAACGAAGTCCTGCAATTCTTTCTCATCGTTGCGGGATTTTTGCCTCTGGTGTTACTCGGACTGAAGGACGTTGGGGGATGGAGCAGGCTTAAGGCGCGGCTGCCCCCCGGTTATACACACTCCTGGCAAGGACTGGCCCACGCACATAGCAATCGACTCGGGGTTGAGTGGTTTGGGCTGGTGATGGGGCTGGGCTTTGTGTTGTCGTTCGGCTACTGGTGCACGGATTTTCTGGTGGTACAACGTGCAATGGCGGCGGAGTCCATGAGCGCCGCACGCAGAACCCCGCTCATCGCCGCTCTA
>JASIKQ010000656.1 GCA_030049565.1 Candidatus Sulfotelmatobacter sp. | reverse complement strand
CCCAGCGCATCTTGCCAGGTTTTTTCGAGAACCCTTTGGCCAGCCAAAGGGTACCGGATTCGGTCCGCTCGATGCCCGAGCCGCGATATATCTCGGTAAAGTCGGTCTCGAGCGTACGAAGGTGGTCGTAGTGCTGATCCACGGCGGCGACCAGGTCATGGATTGGGGCGTTCGGAGCGGCGCCCAAGAGCGCGGTTGAGAGCAGAAAAATTGCTGCAAACTTAGTCATCGTGACGATTGTACGATGCTGAGATTGCTCGAAATATGAAGCTTATAAATGTGGTCGAGAGCATGCGGATAAAATGGCGGCCACCGTAGTAGAGGAAGGTGAGAGCCTAGACTGATACTCCCCGGAACTGTGGCTTTATGCTGCGATTGAGATGTAATGGTTGTCAGTCCGTTCTTGAAGCGACTGGTGAATCCGGCGCTGGCGAATAGCGGATTTTTCCGCCGGCAGGGCATAATGGCCCCCGAATTCGAGGCGCACATCTTGGGTTTTCACTGAAACTTCCGGGCGAGGCTGGCGGGAGAAGCTTTGTAGGCAGGCTGGCTATGCCAGCCGATCACTCATGGCATCACTCAACTCTGCCCTGATTCCCACAGCGGATTCCGCTATACTACGGCGCAATCGTTCTTCCCAGCCGGAAAGCGAGCCGTACAATTTTCTTTCGTTTTCACCCAAACAAAAACATTGCGGTGATCGGATCGGTGTAATGCCGGTCATTGTTTGCTGCCGCAGCCCTTCGTAACCAGCAGGGCGAACCACAAATAGAAAATGAGGCAGCTTGATGGATTGGTCGCAACAAGCAATTTTGATCACTGGCGGGACGGGTTCATTTGGGAAAAAGTTCGTTGAGATCATGTTGCAGGATTACCACCCCAAGCGACTGGTGATCTTCAGCCGCGACGAACTCAAGCAGCATGATATGCGCGCTTCCGGCTTCGACCATCCCAGCCTGCGCTATTTTATCGGCGACGTGCGCGACGCCGTGAGGTTGCAGCGCGCGCTTGCAGGAGTGACGGTGGTGGTTCACGCGGCGGCGTTGAAGCAGGTTCCCGCCTGCGAGTACAACCCCTTCGAGGCGATTCAGACCAACATCATGGGCGGGCGCAACGTAATCGATGCGGCTATCGATCAGGGGGTGAAGCGCATTCTGGCCCTCAGTACAGATAAAGCCGTCAATCCGATCAATCTTTACGGCGCGACCAAGCTGTGCGCCGAAAAGATGTTCGTGCAGGCGAATGCCTACGCCGGCGCGCAGGAGACGCGCTTCAGTTGCGCGCGCTACGGCAACGTCGTCGGCAGCCGGGGCAGCGTGATTCCGGTTTTCATGGAGCAGCGCAAGCGCGGGCGAATTACGATTACCGATCCACGGATGACTCGTTTCTGGCTGACGCTCGAGCAGGGCGTGCGTCTGGTGGTGCGCTGCATCGAGCAGATGCACGGCGGCGAGATTTTTGTACCGAAGATTCCCAGCATGAGGATCATCGATCTCGCCGAAACGATTGCTCCCGATTGTGCCGTCGAATGCATCGGCATTCGTCCCGGCGAAAAGTTACATGAAGTGCTGGTGTCGGAAGATGAGGCCCGCAACACCGTGGAGACTGAGGACATGTACATCATTCAGCCGGCGCATTCGTGGTGGCGGAGGGAAAACTGGGTGAATGCCAGACCGCTGGCTGAAGGTTTTCGGTACACCAGCGATAACAACGAGGCATGGCTGACCAGCGGGGAATTGCGCGAGCTGATCGCCCCTGAAATGAGCATGGATGACGCCGCGGTTGCCGCCCGGATTTCGGCTTGAGGATTGAAATGAGCGGGACTCCTGCCACTGCGCAGACTCTGGCCATCGATGGCGGCTCGCCGGTGCGTGAGACGCTGTTGCCGTATGGCCGGCAGTCAATCGACGAAGAAGATATTCAGACGGTGGTTGAAACCCTGCGATCGGCGTGGCTCACCACGGGGCCGAAAGTGGGCGAGTTTGAAGAAGCATTTGCGGAGCGGGTAGGCGCTTCGTATGCAATCAGTTTTAGTTCTGGTACTGCGGCATTGCATGGAGCCGCTTTCGCCGCCGGGCTAAAGCCCGGCGATGAGGCGATTACATCCCCGCTCACCTTTGCGGCGACCGCGAATTGCGCTCTTTATCAGGGCGCAAAGCCAGTTTTCGCGGATGTTTGCAGTGACACACTGAACTTAGATCCGGAACAGGCGAGTGCGAAGATCACCGGCAGAACGCGCGCCATTCTGCCCGTCGACTATGCCGGCCACCCTGCCGACCTGGATTCAGTTCTCGAGATGGCGCGGCGGCACGGACTGGTGGTGATTGAAGATGCGTGCCACTCACTCGGCGCCGAGTATCGCAATCATCGCGTCGGCGCGATCGCGGATATGACCGTCTTCAGCTTTCATCCGGTGAAGCACATCACGACAGGCGAAGGCGGAATGGTTACCACTCGCAATGCAGGCTACGCGCAAACGCTACGGCAATTTCGCAATCACGGGATCGCGAGCGATGCAAGGCAACGGCAGTCTGCCGGTCAATGGCATTACGAAATGGTGTCGCTGGGTTTCAACTACCGGCTCACTGATATTGCGTGCGTTCTGGGAATCTCGCAGTTAGGGAAGTTGGAGCGAAATCTCGCTCGCCGGCGTGAGATTGCAGCGATCTACACGGCGGCATTTCGCGAGATGCCTGGAATTATTTCACCCGCAGTGCGACCTGACGTGAATCCGGCTTGGCATTTGTACCCCATTCGAGTTGGTCCTGCGAAATTCAGCGCTGGCCGCGGCGAGGTCTTTCGTGCGCTGCGCGCGGAAAACATCGGCGTGAACGTGCACTACATTCCCGTGCACCTGCATCCGTATTACCGCGACCGCTTTGGGTACAAAGGCGGAGAATTTCCCGTGGCTGAAAATGCCTACGAACGCTTGATTAGTCTGCCTATGTTCCATGGCATGACCGACCGGGACGTGAATGATGTGATCGCCGCGGTGAGCAAAGTATGTTCAGCTTTTGCACGATAAGAGTGCCGGAAGCGGGGGTGCGCTTTGCCAGCTAAAGCTGCCGCGGCGGCGGGCGCGCGAGTGACTCTTCAGCCGTTTGAGCGAGGCCATCTGACCGCGCAGTATCTGAGCTGGCTGAACGATCCTGAAGTCACCCGCTATATGGAGACCGGCACGTTTCCAACTACCGCAGAAGATCTGGAACGATGTTTCAAGAGTGTTACCG
>JASIKQ010000655.1 GCA_030049565.1 Candidatus Sulfotelmatobacter sp. | reverse complement strand
AATCGTGCGCTGTACCAAATGCCGCTCCTCACTGGAACCAGGAGCGGATGGCTACCAGTGCGCCTCGTGCGGCAACAAATTTCCCCAAGTTCGTAGTGTTCTGCGCTTCGTGGGTGAGCAAAACTATGCCGCCAGTTTCGGCTGGCAATGGCATCGTTATTCGAATAACCAGCTTGACCTTACCGGCGACCGGAGTGATGAAGGTTTTCGCAAGCGAACTGGAATTCCGCCACAGGAATTGCAGGGCAAGCTCGTGCTCGATGTGGGCTGCGGCATGGGAAGGTTCGCCGAGGTCGCGACCCGTTGGGGGGCCAGAGTCGTCGGCGTTGACTTGAGTTTGGCCTGCGAGGTCGCGGCACGCAATCTGCGCGAGCGACCGTTTGTCGCGCTCCAAGCGGATGTAGCGGATCTTCCCTTTGCTCCCGAAAGCTTTGATTGCATCTACAGCATCGGCGTACTGCACCACACCCCCAATTGCGAAGTGGCGTTCAAGAGTCTGCCGCAATATCTGAAGCCAGGGGGAACCATAGCCGTCTGGCTCTACAGCGGCTACAACAAGTGGTATCGCTTCAGTGATCTATATCGTAAGATTACCCGGCGTCTTTCCCCGCGTACTTTAAATGCATTTTTCTCCGTGGCTGTGCCGTTCTTTTACCACTTGGATCGCGGCTTGAAGTCTCTTCCCGTCATTGGCGCTCCAGCGGCGGGTCTCGTGCATCATGTTTTTCCAGTCAATCTCAGCCCTGATGCCAGAATTCGTGTTCTCGACACACTGGATTGGTACTCTCCTGAATACCAGTCGAAACATACCTACGAAGAGGTCTTTCGCTGGTTCGAAGAGTGTGGGCTGGAAGGGCTAACCGTTGGCGAATTAACATTGGCAATGCGCGGCCGTAAACCGGGTGCCGCGAGCGCTCCGCCAGTGCGGAATGAGAAGCAGTTCGCAGAACAGGTGTGACGGAATTGCATGACGGAACGTTTGCGACAACCAGCAGAAGAAGCTCTCCTAGGCCAGAAGCAGGCGCACATAAAGCGCTTCACACCTACGCGCGTGGATAAAGTCCGTTATCTCTTGCGCATTGCGCCTGGATGTGCTTGGCAGCGCCTCACTCGCCGTGTTCCGCGTGGAAGAATCCATCTGATCTTCAACCTCGCCGATCACTTCGAACCAGCTATTGTGCCCTCAGACCGCCGCGGCCGCGCTCCGGCTGATGAACAAGAACGAAGGCTCGAAATTTGGTGCCGCGAATATCCCCGCCTTGCCAACGAGTGGCGTGACAGCGATGGCTGCCCTTTTCAGCACACTTATTTCTATCCGGCGGAGCAGTACGATGCCAGCCTCGTCGACCGCCTGACTGAGCATTGCCACGCGGGATGGGGAGAGACCGAAATTCATCTTCATCACGGGGTTGATGTCCCCGACACCGCCGAGAACGCTCGCCGCACACTCACCAGATTCCGCGACGAATTACAAAAGCGCGGCTGCCTGGCTTATCTCGATGGCAAGGGTATGCCGCGGTACGCGTTCGTTCACGGGAATTTCGCGCTGGCAAATTCGGCCCAGGGCCGCGCCTGCGGAGTCGATTCAGAGCTCCAGGTTTTGGCCGAAACCGGTTGCTATGCCGACATGACCTTCCCCACCGGCATCTTTCATTGGTCGCAAACCGCCAAGATCAACTCTCTTTATGAGTGCGCGCTGCCGCTGGATTGCCGTGCGCCGCAACGTAAAGGTCGAAATTTAAGAGTGCGTCGAGAACCGCAAATCTTCCCTCTCATTATCCAGGGGCCGCTTGTCTTCAAGTCAGGCGGACGACGCGGCTTTGGCGTGGAGAACGGAGCGTTGGTGGCTTCAAATCCTCCCACCGTGGGCCGCCTGCAACTCTGGAAACAAGCAGCTATTACCGTGCAGGGAAGGCCGGACTGGCTCTTTATAAAGCTTCACTGCCACTCCATGGATCCCAGACACGAAAGTGCTGTGTTGGGCGAGGGGATGAAATCGTTTCTGCGTGAACTGACCAAAGGCGCCACCGACAGGCAGGAGACGCTGCATTTCACTTCCGCCCGCGAAATGGTGAACATCGCCTTGGCGGCATGCGACGGCAGGGAAGGGAATCCCAGAGAATATCGCGACTATCGTCTTAAGAAGGTTTCGCGGGATCAAGCTGACAAGGGCGCATTGAGAAGCTCCGAGGCCGTCTTGAAAGGCTAGCGCATGTGCGGAATTGCGGGCATTGTCGAGCAAGATGGCACGGTCGAGTCGGCGACGATCGACCGCATGTGCCGCACCATCGTGCATCGCGGACCCGACGATCAGGGCATCTTTGTCGCCCGTGGCGTAGGGCTGGGCATGCGCAGGCTCAGCATCATCGATGTGGCGGGCGGACACCAGCCTCTTTTCAACGAAGATGGCAGCGTTGCTATTGTCTTCAACGGCGAAATTTACAATTTTCAGGAACTCCGCCGCGAACTGGAGCAGCGCGGTCATCGCTTCGCCACGAACACCGACACCGAGGCAATTGTTCACCTTTACGAGGACTTCGGCTCGGGGTGTGTTCAAAAGCTGCGTGGCATGTTCGCCTTTGCGATTTACGATCAGACCAAGCGCCGGCTTGTTCTGGCGCGCGACCGCCTGGGGATCAAGCCTTTGCATTATGCGATCTCTGACCGCCGCGTGCTGTTCGGTTCGGAAATCAAGGCCATTCTCGCAGTGGCGCCCGAACTGGCAACTCTTGATCGCAATGCGCTTCTCAGCTATTTTTATTTTGGCTACATTCCCGATCCTCTCACCGCGTTTCCGTGCATTCGCAAACTGCCCCCCGGGCATCTGCTGGAATTCCATGATGGCCATGCTCGAATGCGGAAATACTGGGACCTTCCGCAATATGGCACCTATTCTCCAGCTTCCGAGCAAGAGTGCCTCGAGGAACTCGAGCACCGGCTAGCTGAAGCGGTGCGTATACGTCTGATCGCGGACGTGCCGCTGGGCGCCATGCTCAGCGGAGGCATCGATTCATCGACGGTAGTGGCCCTTATGGCGCGGGCGAGATCGCGGCCAGTCAAAACATTTTCGATCGGTTTCAGCCACTCCGACTTCAATGAGGCGGATCACGCGCGGACCGTGGCTGAAAAGTTCGAAACCGACCATCACGAACTCATCCTCGATCCCAATGTGCTGGAAACCTTGGATGCCATCTCGCGATCTCTCGAAGAACCCTTCGGCGAGTCGTCGATGCTGCCTACCTACTACGTTTCCTGTCTGGCTCGAAAGC
>JASIKQ010000654.1 GCA_030049565.1 Candidatus Sulfotelmatobacter sp. | reverse complement strand
TTTATATTGACGACCAAAACACAACCTGCGCGAGCGAAACTGGCGACGAACAGGCCGCCTGCCTGCTCGACGGTTACTCCTATCTGAACGAGTTTGATTACGAGGAGACGATGCTGAATAGCGCAGGCCAAACACCCGACCTGCTGCAAAACATCAGGCCTTACTCGGATTTCGTCAACGACGTTACCAGTGAGACGAATTTTCCTTCGGTGGTCATTATCGAACCTCCGTCGTACCAGGGGCTCGACGAGCACCCGAATGACACTGATCAGTATCCGGAAAACATCCAGGACGGAGCCACCTTCGCATCCAATCTGATCAACACATTTATGACGAGCGCGCTTTGGCACGATTCCGCCATGATCTTCACCTACGACGAATGGGGCGGCTTCTTCGACCACGTTCAGCCCCAGCCCGTTCCCGCGCCCAACAGCCCCGCCGGCGACTCCCCCTATCCTGTCGACCTGGAGCCCGGGGATATGTGCGACGGCGCGGATCAGACAACTGGCGTATGCAGCTTTGCCATGACCGGCTACCGCATTCCACTCATCGTCATCTCGCCCTACGCAAAAAAGAACTTCGTTTCCCACGTTGTGAGAGATACGACAGCGTGGCTCAATTTCGTCGAAGAGCGCTTTAAGCTGCCCCCACTCAACAGTCGAGACGGATACTGGTCCACCGCGGCCGCGGGCACCACCCCTCCCGCCACTATGGACGAATTTTTCGATTACTCCAATCCGCCGTGGGTCACGCCGCCGTCGCCGCCGGTGCAGACCACCGGGGGGACGTGCAGCGACGCCGCGCCTAACCCCTGGGGCGGCAGCTAGAAAATGGAGGTGGAAGGCACGGAATCGAAATTGTCATGCTGAGCGGAGGCATGAGGCGCGCCAAGCCAGCCTCATTCCGAAGTCGAAAGCCTGCCCTGAGCGAACTCGAAGGGCATCCCATGATCATTTCGAAGGGGGGAATTCGGCTAATCAAGTATCCGAAATTTAATCGGCGCTCAGAATCCACGCGAGTTTTCCACAGCCCGCCACTTCGGTAACTTTTCACCCACTTCCGCGCTGGCCAAATCCAGCATATGCTGTTAACCAATACCGCCGTCCGCGCCTGCCATGTTTTCGCAGAAATGAGCTTGGCAAAGGGACGCGCGGCGGGGCACTTCGTCCTATGGATTCACTTCGTCTCTATACTTTTTTCGCCGTTGGCAGCGGCATCGCTCTCGGCGCCTATACGCTGTTGCGGCGCAAACCCAAAGGTCCGGCGGAACTCGAGCGCGAGCGCCGCACTTGGCTTGACGGCATTGGCCGCATCACCGACGGCACGGTCATCGACGTTCAGGAGATTCCCTCCAACAACGGTCATAACGCCGCCGTGCTGCTGATCTACAAGTACGATGTCGCTGGCGTCTCCTATGAGTGCTCGCAGGACGTGACTTATCTGCGCCAATGGATCAATCTGCACTCCTGCCGGCTGGGCCTGCCGACCTCGGTGAAGTACGACCCGCACAATCCCGGCAACTCGCTCGTGGTGTCGGAGAGCTGGATGGGGTTAAGACAATAAGTGCCCGCGCAGTCCAAAATACAAGGGCGTTGAAGCCCGCCTGTCCGAACAGCAACCACCGGCCCTTTTTCAAATCTGATAGTCATCCATAAATAATTCCTGCGGCAAAATTTTCGTCGTCGGCTTTTCTTCATCAATCGCAAGATCCGGCTCGGCGCCCAGGGCTTCGTGCGAATGCTCCTGAAATTTTTCGCGCAGTTCGTGTACTTCGCCGGCCAGCTTGATGATCACATCCGACAGCGGATCGCGAATGTCTTTTGGATCGGTAATGACAACGCGCTGGCCATCGCGCAGTACGATGTGCCCCGGAACGCCGACGATGGTGGAGTTCGCGGGAACGCTGCGCAGCACGACCGAACCTGCTCCCACGCGGCAATTGTCTCCAATGGTGATGTTGCCGAGCAGCTTCGCGCCTGAGCCAATGGAAATGTTGTTGCCCAGTGTCGGATGTCGCTTGCCTTTCTCTTTTCCCGTTCCGCCAAGCGTTACTCCCTGATAAAGAGTCACATCATCGCCCACAATGGAGGTTTCGCCGATCACCACCCCCATGCCGTGATCGATGAACAAGCGCCTGCCGATTTCCGCGCCGGGATGAATCTCGATGCCCGTACAAAAGCGTGCCACTTGCGAGATGAATCGCGCCAGGAACCGCATGCCGTGAAGCCACAGCCAATGGCTGAGGTGATGCGCCCACACGGCATGAAGTCCGGGATAGCAAAAGATGACCTCGAAGTACGAGCGGGCAGCCGGGTCGGATTCGAACACCGCCGCTATATCCTCGCGCACCGAGCGGAAGAAGCTGGTCATAGGACAGTTCTCAGTCTTAGCTTGTTCAAGAACGTAGCCCAGTGATGGGAAGAGTGCAAGCGCAAATAAGGCAAGCCAAAGACACCTTCAGGTTCGAGAACCGGAGGCTCGGCAATTGGGAGCTGATTCTCTAACTGCCGGTCTGGAATCCAGCGTTGGCGGCAACGGTCATGCGAAGGTATTTGTAGGGATTGACGGGAGTGTCGTTGATGCGCACTTCGTAATGGAGATGCGGGCCTGTGGAGCGGCCGCTGGCTCCCACATAGCCGATCACATCGCCACGATGCACACGCTGTCCCGCCGTAACGGCAAAGCCGGAGAGATGACCATAGCGCGTGC
>JASIKQ010000653.1 GCA_030049565.1 Candidatus Sulfotelmatobacter sp. | reverse complement strand
ATGGGCACCGGCCTCGGCCCAGAAACTTATGCCCTGATCGAGCAAGGACGCATCGGGCAAATCTTAAGCAGCCGTCCCACCGATCGGCGGGCGATTTTGGAGGAAGCTGCGGGAATCACGAAATTCAAGACCAAAAAGCGCTTGGCTGAGGCGCGCCTGGAAGATGCCAAGCTGAATCTCTCGCGCGTGAACGACATTTTCGATGAAGTGACGCGGCAGATGAATTCCCTGAAGCGGCAGGCCTCGAAAGCCGAGCGTTATGCCAAACTGCGGGACGAAATGCGCGCGCAACTGCGGGTGGTGCTGGCCAGCAAGTTTGCCGCTCTCGAAAAAGAAAACGCCGAACTCGACACACAACTAAAGGTGCTGGCCGAGGAAATGCGGCATCGTGCTGAAAGCGTGCAACAACTCGAATCCGAACACGCGGAAAGCACCGAGCGCGGATATTCCATCGACACTGAGCTGCGGGAGAATCGCGAGCGCCTGAGCCAGATTGAACTCGAAATCGATCGTGCCCGCGCCCGTCGGCGCCACAATGAGGAGCGTTGCGCGGAGCTCACAGCGCGGGCTGCGTCCGCCGATGCCGAGCTCGCGCAGGCACGCCAGCGGCTCGCTTCGCTGGAAGCCGAACGCGATGCCAACCGGCAAATTCTGGAATCGGCGGCAGCAGACCTGGCAACCGCGCAGCAGGAACTGGCGTGGTCGCAGCAGGAGGCGGCGGCCGCGAATGCAGCATTAGGCGACCTCGAATGCCAGCAGGAAGAATCGCGGGTCGCCATTTTCGATAACGTTTCGGCGGCGGCCCGGCTGCGCAATCAGTTGGCGCAGGCGGAAGAACGTCTCTGCGGCGCAGACCGCGACGCCAAGCGTTTGCAAAGCGAAATTGCCGAGGCGAATTCGCAGGTGGATGCTTTCGGCGGCCAGCGCGGCCAGCTTGCGCTCGAATTCGAAACCATTACGCAGCGGGCGGCCGGAATCACGGTAGAGATCAGCCAGTTTCGTCGCCTGATGGAAGCCAAGCGCAAGGAAGAATCTGAAGCCAAGAGCCGTCTTGATCTGCTGCGCGCCGAGTACGCAACTGCCCTCGGCAAAAAGGGATCGCTTGAGTCCGTGATCGCCGAGCATGGCTACTCCACCGAGTCGGTGCGCCGCCTGTTTCAATCGGGAATCATGCAGAACGGCTTCGCTCCGGTCGGCGTGCTGGCCGATTTTCTCGAAGTTGAGCCGCGCTTCGAGCACGTCGTGGAGGATTTTCTGCGCGACGAGTTGAACTACATCGTGGTCAAGTCATGGGATGCCGCCGACGAAGGTCTTCGCCTGCTGCGCAACGATGTCGATGGCCGCGCGACTTTTCTGGTTCATCCTGAAGATTCTCAGGCCAAGTTCTCATTCATCCTCGATGAGGCTCATTCTGCGCTGCCTGCCGCTTCCATCGTGCCGCTGAAACACACGATCCGCGTTCTTAACGGATTTGGGAAGTCGCTGGAAGTTATTCTGCCGAAGCTGCGCGATGGCTACATCGTTCCCGGTTCTGACGTTGCCCGCGGGCTGGCGCTGGAAAACCCCCATGCCTTCTTCCTTGCCCAATCCGGCGAGTGTTTTCACAACGTGACCGTCACCGGCGGGAAACAGCGCGCCGAAGGCCCGCTTTCAATGAAACGGGAGCTGCGTGAGGTGTTGCGGCATCTTGATGAACTCGAGCGCGCACTGCGTGAAGAAGAAACCCGCGTACTGACCCTGGGTCGGGAAATCAAAGATCTCACTTCCCTGCTGGAACGTCTCGAAGGAGAAAAGCGAGAAGCCGAGCATCAGTCGATGACCTCGCGACACCTGATCCAGCAGCTCGATTCGGAAATGGCACGGGTCGCCGAGCGCATGAACATTGCCCAGTCGGAACTGCATCGCCTTGCGGGCGAGCGGGCGGAGCAGGAATCGATCATCGCCGTGCGACATGACGAAATCTCGGCTCTCGACCAGACTCGCGCTTCCTTTGAAGCGCAAATGGCGGCCGCACAGGAGTCGCTTGTCACGCTGCGCCAGAAACGCGAAGAGGCGGCGCAGATTAGCTCGCAACGCGTGGCGCGGGTTGCCGCACTCGAAGAGCGGCACCGCTCGGCAGCGGCGGTGCTGGCGCGCTTCGATTCGATGTTCGCGGAAGTGAATCAGCGGGTGCATTCTCTGGTTTCACAAATCGGGGCATCTGCCGCCGAGAAACTGCAGCGCGAAACCGAGAACGCTCAACTCGACCAACAAGTTATAGACTACGAAGCCGAGCGCAATGCGGGCCAGGCGCGCGAGAGTCTGCTGCAATCGGAAAAAGATCAGCTGCGCGCGCGGCTCACCGAGATTGACGACTTGCTCCGCGATGCTCGCCAGCTTCTCGATGAGGCCCGCGACCGTCGTGGCGAACTGCAAGCAGCAGCCGCAAAGCTCGAAGCCGATGCCATGTATATGGCGAACACTTGCTTAAATGAGCTGGGAATCGAGCGCGATGCCCTGCTGGCTGATACAACAATCGCGGCGGTCAGCGGAGACGAGCTCGCCGCTTGCGATCAGGCGTATCGCGACATGCGCAGCAAACTGGAAGCCATGGGTCCGGTAAACATGCTGGCTCTGGAAGAGTACCGCGAAAGCGCTGAGCGTCATGCTTTCCTCGATGGCCAGCACAAAGATTTGATCTCATCCATCGAGAACACCACCGCGACCATCCGCGAGATCGATGAAGTCTCGCGCCAGAAATTCCAGGAAGCGTTCACCAGAATCAACGAAAACTTCCAGGCCACGTTTAAGAAACTTTTCGGAGGCGGCAACGCCTTTATGAAACTGACGGACGAGGAAAACTCCGCCGAGAGCGGAATTGACGTGGTCGCATCGCCTCCGGGGAAAAGGTTGCAGAGCGTATTGCTGCTTTCCGGAGGCGAAAAGGCCCTGACCGCGCTGGCGCTGCTGGTCGGAATCTTCCAATACACGCCCAGCCCGTTCTGCATTCTCGATGAAGTCGATGCCCCGCTTGATGAGGCGAACATCGGCCGCTTCACCGACCTGGTAAAGGAGATGAGCCTGAAAACACAGTTCGTGCTCATCACCCACAGCAAGAAGACCATGAGCATCGCGCCCGTACTTTATGGTGTGACTATGCAGGAGCCGGGCGTGTCGAAGCTGGTGTCGGTGAGGTTCGGAGCGGCTTAAGAGTATGGGGATGTGCGGGGACAGCCGCCTCGGCCGTCCGCCGAGCGAAGCGGCCCGGCTTGGCGTTGACCTTCTATTCATCCCCACCTAACATGTCTAGCCAATGGCCATGCCCTCCCAACCCGCGGGGAAGACGGTTTCTCATTACCGTATGCTGCACAAAATCGGCGGCGGGGGCATGGGTGTGGTTTATGAAGCCGAGGACCTGAAGCTCGGCCGGCACGTCGCCCTGAAATTCCTTCCCGACGAACTCGCCAACGACTCGCAAGCTCTCAGCCGTTTCCAGCGTGAAGCCAAAGCTGCATCATCTCTGAACCACCCCAATATCTGCACGATCTACGAGATTGACAAGGCCGAAGGGCGAACCTTCATCGCCATGGAATTGCTGGAGGGCCAGACATTGCGACATCGAATCTCGGGCAGGCCATTGGAGGACGCGACGGTGCTCGATCTTGGCATCCAGATTGCCGACGCACTAGATGCAGTCCATTCAAAAGGAATTGTTCATCGAGACATTAAGCCGGCCAACATCTTCGTGACGAATCGAGGCCAGGCGAAGATTCTGGACTTTGGGCTGGCAAAAGTCACCCTCAAGCCGGAGAGCATTGCCCTGAGCGCCGCGACTATCGAGTCAGAGGAACATCTCACCAGTCCGGGCAGTGCGCTTGGCACGGTCGCCTACATGTCGCCAGAGCAGGTTCGAGGGAAGGAACTCGATGCTCGCACCGATCTATTCTCCTTCGGTGCGGTTCTCTACGAGATGTGTACGGGAACCATCCCCTTCCGGGGCGACACTTCGGCGTTGATCTTCAACGCTATTCTGGAACGTGCGCCCGTACCTCCTGTGCGGCTGAATCCCGAAGTGCCCGCCGAACTGGAACGGATCATCAATCGAGCTTTGGAGAAAGACCGTGACTTGCGCTATCAGCGCGCTTCGGATATGCGTGTGGAACTCCAACGTCTGAAACGGGACACTGAGAGCGGGAAGACCGTTGCCACACAAGCATCGCCCGACCAGACGCTCAAACGTCGCAAGCTCTGGATCGTCCTGGCTGCCTGCATCGCCGTCATCGGGCTGGCGGCAATCGGTACTTGGTACTTGCGATCTGACAAAACAGCAACTCAGATTGGCTCCATTGCCGTTCTGCCCTTCACCAACGGGGGTGGAGATGCCAATACCGACTATCTCAGCGACGGCATCACCGAATCGTTAATTGATAATCTCGCACATGTACCACAGCTAAAGGTGAAGTCGCGCAACTCAGTCTTCCACTACAAAGGAAAGGAAGTAGATGCACAGAAGGCGGGCAGCGATTTGGGCGTGTCGGCGTTGGTGATCGGGCGAGTGGTGCTACGTGGTGACGGCATCGAAGTCAGTGCCGAACTTACCGACGTTCGGGATAACACCGAAATTTGGGGGCAGCACTACAGCGGCAAAAGCACAGACATCATTTCGTTGCAGCAGCAGATTGCAGGCGACATCGTGGAGAGGTTACGTTCCAAACTCAGCACTTCAGAAAAGCAGCAGGTCACCAAGCAGGGCACGCAAAGCCCAGAAGCCTACGAGTTGTATCTAAAGGGGCGCTACGCTTGGAACAAACGGACGCGTCCAGACCTTGAGGCGGCAATCTCCTATTTCGATCAAGCCATCGCCAAAGACCCCGGCTACGCCTTGGCGTATTCGGGTTTGGCTGATGTTTATTCCATACTGCCTAGCTACGGTCTCAGTCCCAGCGAAAACTATCCGAAGTCGAATGCCGCCGCCCGCAAGGCGCTGGAGCTAGACGCAACCTTGGCCCGCCCTCATGCCGTTCTGGGCAGCAATGAGATGGAGTACGACTGGGATTTTGCCGGAGGAGAAGCTGAGTTCAAGAAGGCTTTGGAACTCGATCCCAACGATGCCACGGCACACGAGTGGTACGGGTGGGATCTCGGCATGATTGGTGGCAGGGAGCAGGAGGCCCTTGCTGAGATCAACCGTGCTCATCAGCTCGATCCGCTGTCACTGACCATCAGCCACAATGCTGGACTCATTCACATCATGGCAGATCAGTTTGACGAGGCCATTGCCGTGTGCAAGAAGCTGGCAAATGAGAACCCGACATACTCTGGAGCGCATGGTTGCCTAGGTGGAGCGTACTGGGCGAAACGCATGTACTCGGAGGCCATTGAAGAATGGAAGACCGAGGGTCAGATTTCCGCAGACCGACGAACATCCGAGTGGGCTTCTGCTGTGGAGCAAGGATTTCGCGCAGCAGGTTGGAGGGGCGCTCTCACCAAAGACCTTGAATTGAGGCAGGCACGGCGTAAGGCTGGCTACGAGTCCGCGTTTGAGATTGCTGACATCTATGCCGAGTTGGGGAAAAAAGATGACGCCTTCCGATGGCTCAATATCGCTTATCAGGAACGCGATGGAGGTCTACTAATGTTGAAGACCGACTTCACACTCGACTCCCTGCGTTCCGACCCACGGTTTGCTGAGTTGGTGCGGAAGGTCGGGCTGCCGCAATGAGGCGACTCGTTTCCCGGCAACCGAACGCCCATGATATCCACTCCCCTTCCTCAGCTTTTCCACATGCTGTCGCCGTGGAATTATCCTGCCCCTTCTCGCAAGCCTGTTCACCCTCAATAGGATAAGGACCTCACCGTTGACTGTGATCTCACCCGTTGACAAATATTTCTGAGGGTCTAAAATACGCTTCGCCTCTTGCCTGTTAATTTTTTAATCATGAGCACTAAACTTCTTGATCCCATAGTTCTTA
>JASIKQ010000062.1 GCA_030049565.1 Candidatus Sulfotelmatobacter sp. | reverse complement strand
CTCCAGTAGTTTTTTCTTCACCGCATCAAGTTGCACGTCTGTCAGGTTGTAGAGCTGCGACGGATCCGGCTTGTCAAAACCCAGCACCTGCGCTGCCATGTAGACGGTAGACAGGTCGTCCCACACGGAAATCTTTCCCCGATACTTCGGATCCCAAAGCGCGTTCCAGCTATCGGGAGGTTGCTTAAAAACGGTGGTGTCATAAAGGAGAGGATCAGGACCCCACATGAAAGGCACCCCGAACACCTGGCCTTTCACGCGCACCAAAGGCAAAGAGGTCAGCTGCGGAGAAAGTTGCGAGTAACTCGGAATTTTCGATAAATCCAGGGGCGCCGCCAGTCCGGCCGTGGCGATCGAAGTCGCCACATCGCTCGAGGGTGAAATCACGTCGTAAGTTCCCAAGCTTCCACCGCGCAGCTTGGCCATCAATTCGTCGCTCGATCCCATATAGGAGGCGGAGACCTTGCAGTGATGCTGGTCTTCGAAGGCTTTAACGAACGAAGGATCGGCGTAGCCCTCCCACACCAGCAGATTCAGGGCAGGCGTTTTCTTCCCGCACGAACCGGAAAACAGCATCATTGCGAGCAGAAAAAGCAAACCTCCCGCACGCTTCTCCATTCGACCTCCTTAACTGCACAGAAATGCCGAAACTCGAAAGCCGAAGCCCGCACTCAAAATGTCGGTGGCGTGTTCACCCACAACACCCATGTTTCCGCGCGCCCGGAATTCTTCCACTGATGGGGCGTCGCGCTCTCGAAATAAAAACTGTCGCCCGCCTTCAGCCGGTATTCCTCTTTCTGCAGCGTGATGGCCAGCTCGCCGCGCAGGACATATAGAAACTCCTCGCCCTCGTGCGCGTAACACTCTCCGCTGCCGGCGTGCGGAGCAATACGAAATAAATGCGGCTCCATCACGGTGTTGCCCCAGGCGAGCAACTCCATGCGGACTCCCGGCCCGGCTTGCAAAACTTTTCTTTGGCGTGGATGAACCTGCCGTCCACCGCCTTCCCCGGCGTCAAAAAAATCCAGAATGTTGGTTTTGTAAAAATGTGCCAGCTTACGCAGCGTACCCACCGAGCCAGTCATCTGCGAGCGCTCGAGTGCGCTCAAGAATCCAATCGAAATCCCCACGGCCCGCGCCACTTGCGCTAAGGAAAGCCCGCGCTTGGCGCGCAATTGTCGCAAATGCGTCCCTATCGCTGCGGCGCCGTCAACCCCCGGTCGCGCACGCCCTTCCCGCCGCAACAGCTGGACAATCGCCGCCGCATTCAGTCCGCGCACTTTGCGCAGAAATCGCACCCGCTTCAGCAGCCTTACATCATCAGCGGTGTAGAGCCGATATTTGCTTTCCGTGCGATGCGGACGCGTTAAACCCAAACTTTCCCACGAGCGTATCAGCGATGCAGACACGCCCACCTGGCGCGCCACATCGCCAATCTTCAAATACGCTTCTGCCGTGGAATTCATTTCATTTCTGCATGACGGTCGATCTCTGGGGCAGCGGTCTATCGTAGGGACGCGTTTTTCTCCTTGACAGTTCACCCACCCCTTCTCTAACCTTGCGGGATTATAGCAAGGTTGTGGCTGTACACAAGCGTTCGTTGTCAGTGAGCTGTCGTTTCAACCAAAACTTGCTTTCCCGGAAAAAGGTTGGAGGTTCCATGCCGTCTCTCCGCTCCCGCTGGAACGCCGTTTGCTTCGCCGCCATCATCAGTCTTCTGTCGCCCTGCCTGGTGCGCGGCCAGGGCGCCACCGGCCGTATAGTGGGCCGCGTAGCCGACCCGACCGGCGCAGTTCTCTCTCACGCCAAAGTCACGCTCACGAACCAGGCCACCGGCATCATCCGCGACACCCTCACCAACGACAGCGGCGACTACACATTCGTTGAAGTCGTCCCGGGTACCTACACCGTCGAATTTGAGCTGACTGGGTTCAAGAAGAACGTTCAGAAAAACGTCACGGTCGACGTCAACCAGGTTGTAAGTCTGAACTCGACCTTACAGATCGGCGCTTCGCAGGAGACCGTCGAGGTAACTTCCGAAGCGCCTCAAGTTGATACGACGAGCACGCAGCTCGGTGCTGTCATCAACGATCGCTCGGTAAATGAACTACCGTTGAATTCCCGCGACACGTATCAGTTCCTTCAACTTCAACCTGGTGTGCAAGCGCAACTGGGAAACGGTAACGGCAGCTTGTTCTACGGCTCTCAGGATACCGGCTCCGTCTCCGTGAATGGTGGGCGTACGCGGGCAAACAATTTCAGCGTCAATGGCGGGGACGCCAACGATCAGTTCGTTAATCTTCCTACTGTTCAACCGACGCCTGACAGCGTAGAAGAGTTTCGTGTCATCACGAACACGTTTGATGCGGAATATGGCCGGAACTCGGGTTCGGTGGTGAACGTCATCACTAAATCGGGCACGAACAGCATTCACGGCGATGTGTACGAGTATTTCCGCAACACCATTCTGGACGCAAAGAACTATTTCGACTTAGCGGGAAGGCCGCAATGGAACCAGAATCAGTATGGCGGAACGCTCGGCGGGCCAATCAAGAAAGATCGAAGTTTCTTCTTCGTTTCTTATGAAGGTCGCCGCATTCGGGAAGGAATCACCAGCCAGGTGGTCGGCATACCCGCGACCGCTGCGGAAAGAACCGGAGACTTCTCAGGCGTTGGTGGTTTCGCGGGTGGCGGAGGAATCGCCAACCAGTTCGTGGCCGATGCCCTGAATGGGCGTACTGGCTGTACGGCTGCAATTGCAGCGCTTCCTGGATCTACAACTCCGGCAGCCGGCGTAGCGTGGTCGTCGATTTTTCCGACGGGCGTAATCCCCAGCCAATGCCAGGATCCAGTTGCTGCGAGTTTCATGCAGCAGTTTGTTCCAACCACGCCCGTCACCGTGCCCGTAAGCACCGACAATGAAGATCAGTTCACCGTACGATGGGATCACAAGATCAACGAGCGGCAAAATTTCACCGCATACTACTACTTCAACGATCTACGCCAGTTGCAGCCCTTCGACGAGTTTGAACAGGCGGGCGGCAACGTTCCGGGTTTCGGCAACCTGAACAATAACCGTTTTCAGCAATGGAATCTGACCCACACATGGACCATCACCAATGCCCTCGTGAACGAGGCCCACTTCACCTACATGCGAGAGGGGCAGCTTGGCTTCCTGAAGCCGCAGACGACGA
>JASIKQ010000652.1 GCA_030049565.1 Candidatus Sulfotelmatobacter sp. | reverse complement strand
GCGTGCGGGGTCGAGCCAAGCGCTTATCGCGCATCCGCTTGCTTCTCCGCGAAGTCTCCCAGCAGCGGCAGCCTAAACATTTCCCCTTGCAGCGCTTTCACCACCAGCACGATCCAAAGTATGACCCATGCCAGGCTGATCACCATCGAGATCAGCCAGACCACCAAATGGCCAAGGAGAGGAATAAAAAACAAAATAAACGCCGCGATTCTCACGAGCGCCCCAACGATCGTTCCGGCCACGCACACCGCAATGCTCTGATAAGAATGGAATCGCACGAAGCGGTTGCGGTTGTACGGTTCGACCAGAAGAAAGATGATCGCCGGAATCAGGAAGTAAGCCAGCGCCCCAGCAATGATTTCGGGCAGCGCGCCGATCGTGCCCGTCGCGCGTTCTCTGGATTTCATTGCCCGGCCACAACCGGGACAGTAAGCCGCATCGTCGGGCATGGCTGCGGCGCAATCGGGGCAGGCAATCGGCATAGCTTCTTTCAGGCCAGTCGTGCCGAATGTTTCTTGCGGCAGTCTTCACAAACGCCATAAATCTGAAACGTGTGGCCGGTGGTCGCGTAGTGATATCTGTGCCCGATTTCTTGCTCCAATTGTCCCACCTCTTGCGAGAAGAACTCGACCGAGCCGCCGCATTCGGTGCAAACCATATGATGATGGCTGCGCCGGTTGTACTGGTGCTCGTAGCGGGCGATGCCGTCGTGAAACGCGACTTCGCTGGCCAATCCGCACTCCGCCAGCAGTTTCAGCGTGCGGTAAACCGTGGTGTATCCGATGCTCGCGTCTTTTTTCTGCACCAGCCGGTGCAATTCGTCGGTCGAGAGGTGGTCGCGAGTTTCGAGAAACGAGCGCAGGATGGTATCGCGCTGCGCCGTGTGCTTCAGCCCCACCCGCTTGAGATGGCGGTGAAGAATCTCCTGCGCCTCACGCACCATCTCGCGCGAAATCGAAGGCTGGTCATCGATGCGCTTCTGCAACATGCAACGTCAGGATAGCATTGCCCATCTTGAAATGAAATTCATGGTCAGGAAGGAATCAATTTCATCGGCCATACGGGCAAGGCGTTGTTGCGGTTAGAAGTTATCGTTTCGATCCCGCCAGTGGTCGCCCGTAATTGCGCGCTGAACCCTCCCGATCAGGCGCGGTTGGCGCGAGTGCTGCCAGCGAAAGAGTCGCCGCCACCATCCCGCACTATTCGTGAACGACAGCGGTTTTATTTATGTAAAGACAGCCGGCGGCGTGAATGTGTTGTGAAAGTCTGGACTACAGAGTGGCTAACCGCAAGGAACTTATTGATGGTCTCGCGGTATGATTTCGTTCCACCTCTTCTGCTTCAGCATGAGTCCGTCTCTTAGTAATTCCCGCGTGTACTGGTAGAAAAAATTCCTTTCATCACTGGTGACGGATAAATGTCCCCGCCAGCTGAGCACGCGTCCCTTCAATTCGTAGATCGACTCGGCTTCGCCGCGCACCGAGCTTACGGCCGGATGTGCGTCATCCACGTCATAGGTCAACTCCTCGTAGTCCGTTTCTTTACCCCAGGGATATTCGGTCAGCGATTTACCTTTCCATACCACCGTGGTTTTCTGACGACCCTCATCCCGTTGCAGGATCCACTCGCCCGGCCAGGGATACCCCACAGAGTGAATGTCTTTGCGCTCATCCGAAGGTTGCGGCGGAGGAAAAGAAACTACATGGGTGCCCCTCAGCGGCACTGTGGGCAGGACCAGCCGCGAACCCGTGTCGCCTCCCACAATCAGCGAAGTGGTCATCGGATAAGGCGTTGGCCAGATCATGGGCCAGAGGGCGTTTGAAATCGCAACCCGAATGCGATGACCCTTCGGAAAGATCCAGGAAGTGAGGTGCATTCGTAGGTCTAACGCATAAATCTTGTCCGGCTCCAGGTCGCGGGGATCGGCCGTCGAGTCGCGCTGTGCGCCGTTGAGCCCGACTCCAGTGACTTGTGTCACCCTTCCGTCGGGCGCAACGTCGGAAAGGCGCGCGAACCAGTCGGCGAGCGGAACAGGGGCCGATACCTGCAGACGAGCGTGCGGCCATCCCAGGATGGCGATGTCCGTATCCACAGGAGCCGAGTCGTATACCAGGCTGAATGCATCGACGGGGCGCTGATCGGCCAGAAGCTCGCCCCACCAGAAGCCCGCCTCGACGCCGATCGAAGGAACGTATTTCAGTTCGTGGACTTGCCCCGCTGCAGCCGAATCCGCGAGTGTGTGATTGGGTTGAAAATAAAGAGTGGCTTCTTTTGACTCAGGCACTGGCCAGCCAGGTTCCTGGCGCCATTCGCCGGGAACGCTCTCCAGATTGGGATCGGGGGGATGCCAGGCGCGCATGAAGACGATCAGCTTCGGATCATGCATGACTCCAGTATCGCGGCCCTTCAGCCAGTAATCCCACCAGCGTACAGCCTGATCGCGCCACTCTACACGCGGCCCGAAGTCGGCATCGTTGGGGAACGAGTGATTCCAGGGGCCGATCCACGCTTGCACGGGAGCTTTGGTCACGTTTTGCAGCATGTTGGGGATACTGTCGCGATAACCGTCGGCGAAGCCGCCAATCAGGAAACAGGGAACTCGGATTTCACTCTGCGGACGCACCGGACTGCGCCAGAATGACCCGTCGTGCTGATGCTTCATATAAAGCAACGACCATGGTGGAGTGTCGAAGCGGGGGCCCAGAACCTTTTCCTCGAGCGTGTAGTCCGGTGCACCGGTGATTCCCGGGGCCATGTCCATGTTCAATTCGAATTCGTCGATGTGCATCATGCCGTCAATGTAGTGAACATCATCGCGAAAGAGTTCGTCCGTGGCATCGACGGCAATAATCGCTTTGAGCCCGGGAGGGTTTCGCATGGCCATCTGCATGGCGTTGAAACCGCCCCAGGAAATGCCGAACATCCCGACATTGCCGTTCGACCACGGCTGGTGAGCGAGCCATGCGATCACTTGCTCGCCGTCAATCTGTTCCTGCTCGGAGTACTCACGGTCGGGCGGAACTCCTTCGCTCGTGCCGGTGCCGCGAATGTCTACGCGCACGCTGACATAGCCTCGCCGCGCAAAGTAGGCGTGCTTGGAGTAGTCTTCCGCGG
>JASIKQ010000651.1 GCA_030049565.1 Candidatus Sulfotelmatobacter sp. | reverse complement strand
CAGGAGATTGCGAACATGAAAATGATTCGCTTTCCATCGTTCAGTCTGCGGAATGCTCCCATTTACTACCTTGCTTTGCTACTGTCTTGCTGCGTGGCTGCGCCGCTTCAAGCGGCGGAGCCATCCTCGCTAACTCTGGATTCCGGCTGGCAATTCCGCGCGGTCGCGAACACGGACCGAGACGATGTAAAACAATGGCATCCGGCGCAGGTTCCGGGTGTGATACAAACCGACTTGTTGCGCAACGCTCTGATTCCCGATCCCTTCGATCAGGACAACGAATTTCATTTGCAGTGGATCGGCCTGGCCGACTGGGAATATCAAACCATGTTTCAAATGGATGCGGCCGCGCTCGCGCACAAGCATATCGATCTGGTTTTTGACGGACTGGATACATTCGCCGACGTCTACCTGAACGATCAGCTTATTCTGCACACAGACAATATGTTTCGCCGCTGGCGGGTTCCTGGCAAGGCGCTGATGAAGCCGGGCCCGAATACTCTACGCGTGGTTTTTCACTCACCAGTAGAGAAAATGTTGCCCTATGTGAAGTCGCTACCTTTCGTGCTGCCCTCGGTCTCTAGTCTGGATGCAGTAAACGAACAAGGCATCGCAACTGCTCCCTATACGCGCAAAGCTCCCTATCAATACGGATGGGATTGGGGCCCACGCTTCTTGACGGAGGGTATTTGGAAGCCGGTGCGCATTGAGAGGTGGGACGAATTGCGTATCGAAAATCTTCACATTCATCAGGAGCATATCTCTACGGATGTGGCGAAGCTGGCTGCAGAACTGGATATTGAAGTCGACAAGCCTACGCTAGCTGCGCTTGCTCTGACTCATGATGAGATGCCGGGAGCGCAGAAGTCTGATGGAAACCAGAACCTGCAACTCGACTCCGGCATGAATCATGTTTCTTTTTCCTTGCGGATTGCCGCCCCACAATTGTGGTATCCAGCAGGATATGGCCCGCAGAACCGCTACCGATTTTTGGCGTCCATCCGCATTGGGCGAGATGTAGCAGCACATGCCGAGGTGAAGACCGGACTGCGATCGATCGCACTGCGCCGTGTGGCCGATCAGTGGGGTAAGAGTTTTGAATTTGTGGTGAACGGCATATCGGTTTTCGCTAAAGGCGCCGACGTCATTCCCTTCGACAGCTTTCCCAACCGCTTGACGCCTGAAATTCATCGCAAGATTCTGCAATCGGCGCGTGATGCGCACATGAATATGGTTCGGGAGTGGGGCGGCGGGTATTATGAGGCCGACGATTTTTACGACATCTGTGATGAGCTCGGAATTATGGTATGGCAGGAGTTCGCGTTCGGCGGGGACCTTGTTCCGGGTGATGTCGCCTTTCAGGAAAATGTGCGGCAAGAGGCCGTCGATGAGATCGAACGCCTGCGCGACCATCCCAGCATTGTGCTCTGGTGCGGAAATAATGAGATCGAAGAGGGGTGGCACGACTGGGATGAAATCCAACGGTTCAAGGAAGCGATCTCGCCCGACGCGCGCGACCGCGTCTGGCAGGATTACCTCATTCTGTTTGCCGACATCATCAAAAGTGCGGTCACGCAATATGCGGATCCGGCGCCCTACTGGCCGAGCTCGCCCAGCGCGGATTTCGAAGCGCTTCCCGACAACCAGCACAACGGCGACATGCATTATTGGGACGTCTGGCACGGGCAAGCGCCCCCGAGCGACTACACGCGGCAGTTTCCCCGCTTTATGTCAGAGTTCGGCTTTCAATCGTTTCCTGAGATGCGGACGATCCGCACCTTCGCCAAACCGGAGGATTTCGACATTCATTCGCGCGTGATGCTGGCGCACCAGAAAAACAAGGGCGGGAACGATCGCATTCTTACTTATATGCTGCGCGAGTATCACGAGCCCAAAGACTTCCCTGCTTTCGTTTATTTGAGCCAGGTGCAGCAGGCGGAGATCATCAAGATTGGCGCCGAACATTTACGCCGCCAGCGGCCGCGCACGATGGGCGCGCTTTACTGGCAATTGAATGACTGTTGGCCGGTCGCCTCCTGGTCGAGCATCGATTACTACGGGCGGTGGAAGGCCTTGCAATATTACGCGCGCCGCTTCTACGGCGATGTGCTCATCTCGCCTTTCTTGCACGAGGACAAAGTGGACGTATATGTGGTTTCGGACCAGCTTCAGTCGCTGGCCGGAACCATCCACATGCGGCTGCTCGACTTTTCCGGCAACATCTTGCTGGAGCAAATAAAGCACGTGCAAATTCCCGCGCAGTCGAGCACCATCTACTTCACCGTTGATAAGAGTGCCCTGGCAGCCAGGGCCGATCTTCGTCAGAGTTTTCTGCTTTTCGATTTGAGCGTCGGAGGCGCGCAAGTGTCGCAGAATCTCGTGTTCTTTAACATCACGCGAAATCTTGCGCTCCCGGTTGCGCCGAAAATCGAAACCACGATCGAAGCAAAAAAGCTCGAAGCAAGAAAGCTCGAAACAAGTCCCGCTAAGAACCGCGACGATTACATTCTTACCTTGCAGTCATCGAAGCTGGCGCGCAGCGTGTACATCTCTTTCGGGGATCTCGATGTGCAGATTGAGGATAATTACGTTGATCTCTTGCCAGGAGAGCCTGTCACGGTTCGGCTGAAGACTTCGGCCTCGCTCGATCAAATTAAGGCGGCACTGAAAACCATGTCGCTGACCGAGGCGTTCCCCGCGAATTAGCTTTTCTTTCCGACTTCAGCCCTATGCGGCCGCGGACACGGATATCCGCTCGACGGAGTGCTGTGCAGGAGCCAAAGCGATCAGGGCGGCGCCGATGATTGCGAACACCACCACCCCCACCAGTTCCCGGCGTTCGATTACCTTCCAGTATTCCTGCGCCGCCATTACAGCAGCATGGGCAAGATTCGCCCATCCGGCGAAGGCAATCAGGCTACGGTTCGCCGCTGGCCTGCGCACTGCCAGCAACAAGAAAATCCCTAGTGTGACATAGATGCTCATTATCATCGGCACCGCAGGTTGTCGCGAGAAGAACATCGTCAGCGGAATGACTCCCGCCACAAACAACAATCCCACCAGCACCAACACAACTTTCAGCGCCCGCTCTCGATTCATGGTGTCCTCCTCCGTCGTCGTAACCTAGCGATTACTCTGCGAAACTTCTTAGCCCGTCGTTTTCTCAAGACGTTTATTTTGTACTTTTCTAACCTCGCACGCACTCTCGATGAGTGGCAAGGCGCCTTCTCGATGCCTCACGAAGCGACGGAGCATCGAACGCCGGGCACCGGCTTCCATTGTCCATCGGTTTTCTTAAGCAGAGCAAAGGAGCCTTGTCCGCACAAGTTGTTGCATTGACTTCCCGTGAAAACTATCGCCAAGGTTCTTTGCCGATTGAAACCCACAGCAGTCATCTTGATGACCCCGCCTGAATCCGGGTACCGTTTGTAGAAGTCATCCCAATTGTGATTCTTGACGAGAGTTCCGATGGTTTCTGTGCTGACAAGTTCATAAGGCTTGTCAATCTCGAACCTCCGCTGCAAAAGCATTGGCTCTGTGTGGCGCTTGTAGTCCTCGATTGCATTCTTGAATTCACGGGCTGCCTCTAGGGTCAAGCAATAGTCATCAAGCTTCACAGGAGCGGCGGTCTCTTGCTGAATGACGATTGTGCCTTTGGCGAAACCATACGATTGCTCGCTCGGAAGCAAGCGGCTGTAAATCGCGTATGCGTCCTGGTCGTCATATTCTGCCAGCCGAGAGTTTTGGGCCGGAGCGCAAAAACAGAGTGTTGCGGCGAAGGCGATGATGAAGGATACACGCATCTTACTTACCTCACGGGAGAAGCGGGGACAAATGTCGTCTCTACGATGTTGAGATGCTATCGGTTTCTGAAAGTCGCTCACTGACCCCTGGGTCATCGTAGCTTTACAACGCGGTCTGGATAAGCCTGACCGCCATCTCAGGATCAGCCACTTCGACCACCAACTCGTTAAATCGTTCGTCATGCAGGTCAATCACGATGGTTTTCTCCGGGTGATGCACATCCCAGAAGATTCGCTTCCCGTCCTGATAAAAAGTTCCAGCGGTGATTACTCCGGGCACATTGGTTCCGGGCAGCCTGAGACCGTGCCACCAGCCGCGTGCGGCCTCTGGGTCTGCTCGGACGCCCGCGACGTGCGCGAGAGGTATTTCGAGGCTGCTCTTCAAAGCCCACAACTTGTCAGCGCCTCGAACATGCAGCGTCAGTTTCCCTCCCGCTACCGATAAATCCACCAATGAAGTAACTCCCCTGACTAACCTAGTTCAATCACGACCGCTACATCAAATTTCGAGTAATACTTCTTCACGTCTTTCGCGCCATATTTCTCGCGAAATTTCTCGATGACCGCGTTGACAGGTTTTGCTTCGGTTATCGGAGTTGCCCGAAATCCGGCCTCCGCGCCCCGCGCATCAATCCTGACCGACCGGTTCTTGAGCATGTTCTTGTACCACTGCGTGTCCGATCCCTTCACGGGCAAGAGATACAGCTTCTCGCCTTCCAGCACGAACCAAACCGGAATCGAGATCGTCCGCCCAGTCTTCCTGCCAATCACAGTGAGTTTGATCTGGCGGTAGCGGGCCAGGCGGACCCTCAAGCTGTCCCGTGAGCCTTGCGTCATATCAAGCCTCCACAGCACCAACCTTCCCAAAAGGATAAACATCGAAAGTAGCCGGAGAGCCACATTGTCGAACTGTGGCCTGGCTTCTATCCTCTTTATTCTTCCGCTTTCGTTGGTCTGGCGCAGTTGGCTCCGAACAATCAGGCCGCGGGAACTCCAATTGTCGTTTTGCCCTCAGTTGCTGCCGGATGTTCCGTTCCCCCGGCGAATGGAATGGCAATTCTCAGCAGCGTTCCCGTCTGGTCAGACTCGATTTGCAGCGCGCCGCCCAGATCTCGTAGTCGTTCGCGCATTCCGGCGAGTCCGACCCCGGTGCCATAACCAGATTCGAGCACCCGTTGCAGCCGGCTTTCGGGTATCCCTCGGCCGTTATCACTGACTTCAAGGCGGATCTGCTCGCTATCGAAGCCAAGCCGGATGCCGACTTTGGAAGCCCCCGAGTGGCGGTGGACATTGGTGAGAGCCTCCTGCAAAACACGGAACAAGGCGATTTCCACATCCTTATGGAGCCGGGCGGGATTGGCCGGCAAATCAAGGTCGACTTGAATGCCGCTGCGCTTTGCGAACCCCTCCGCATACCATTGCGCCGCCGAACGAAAACCCGCCTCGTCCAACAATGGTGGGTGCAGCAAATGGGAGATGGTCCGTGTTTCGGTTAGGCACTTCTCTACAATCTCCGAGCATTCTGAAGCCACTGCGGCTTGCCTGCCGACGCTCTCTGAGAAGCCGTCGAGATTCATTTTCAGCGCGCTCAGATACTGGCCGAGACTGTCGTGCAACTCTCTCGCCATCCGGCGCCGTTCGTCGTCCTGCAAACTCAGGATTCGCCCACTAAGTCTGCGGGCTGCTTCTTCCATTCGCCTGCGGGCGGTGATGTCAGTGTTGATTTCCAGCCAACCCGCGGGCTTGCCGTCGTTATTTCGCAGCGTCGTCCAGCGGCTCACGACCGTAATTTGTGAACCATCTTTCCTTGTATGACGAAGCTCGCCTTCCCAGCGATCACTGTGTAAAATTTGTGACACTGGAATGGGAAACTGGGTGTGAAGCACTTCGTGGGTTGACCTGCCCAAAACCTCCGCGCTTGTCCAGCCATACAGCCGTTCGGCTCCCTGATTCCAATAAGTAATTTGGTCTTCGGCGCTGCGTACAAAAATCCCATCATTCGCCAGGTCAAGCAGAGTTGCCTTCTGCAATAGCTCGGCGGTCTTTTGCTCGAGGGCACGAGTTCGTTCCTGAACTCGAACTTCCAGCTGCTTGTGAACCTCAATCAGCGACGCTTCGGTTCTCCGTCGCTCAACGATTTCACTCTCCAATCTCGCCTTGGTTCGGCGGTTTGCTTCCCCGAGGGCGATGATGAGACCGGAGAGCACGACAAACCCAACCGATCCGGAGATTTCACTTCTTGGGTCTTGCATGCGAAGGGAATGAAAGGGCGGGAGAAACCAGTACCACACACCCAGCGCACCGATCAGCGTGGCGACAACCGCAGGGCCAACCCCGCAGTACCACGCCGCAAAAACCACTGCCGCCCAGATCGTGTGGTAAGGGTTACTTGCCCCGAACCACGGTGACAGCATTTCCCGCAGCAGGAGGGCAGCCAGGGCAGCCAATGCTGCCAAGCTGTAGCCGATGACGGGACCGGTATTATGATGGGGTGCAACGGTGGGAATGTCCATCTGGCAACGCTAACCTTTCAGATCACAACTTCACAGAGAATGCGTTCGCAAACTTGAACAAGACCGGTTAGGGGCGCGGGTGCTTCCTCGTACCTCTCAGCCCGATCTTGGCGCATTTCTTCTCCCTGTCCGCTTCAGCGCGTAACCATGCCAGCTTCTTGGGGTCAGTCACGATTCGCGCGTGGCGAAGAACGACAAAGGCCCATTGCCGGTTGCGACCTGCCGTTGAGAAATGGCGGCACATCCGGGTCATAGTTCTTCCCTTTCCAGAACGTTGCCGGTTTGTCTGGCGGCTCCGAACGCCGGTCTTGATTCCACTCTTTCGAGCAGTGCCAGGCTGAGAGCATCGGCCAGCGCCCTCCGCT
>JASIKQ010000650.1 GCA_030049565.1 Candidatus Sulfotelmatobacter sp. | reverse complement strand
CCATGATCCCTTGCCGAACTCCATCATGTCGCCGACACTGGCATGGGCAAAGCGAGAGCGAATCGACTTGCTTACCACCACTTCCCGCTGCCCCGTCTGGAACCATCTTCCTTCAATTAGCTTGACGGGCGGTTTGCCGCCCGGGTCATCGGGCAGTTGCCGCATCTCCAGACCGTCGGGCATCATGCCTCGCACGGTCACGTTTACTTCGCCTGTGCCATCCTTCCGCGGGAGCACGATCACCACAACCCACTCCCCCGAAGCCATCGGCTCGCCATGGCTATCTTTTGCGATTCCCGGCAGCACCTTCAGCGTAGGAAACAAGGTTGCGTCGAATCCTCCCGACAACTCCGCTTCCGAACCCTTGCGCAGAACCAGGACGTTTTTCTGGCTGCCGCTGGAAACGAAAGCGCGATTTAGCCCTGCCAGCAGCGCCATCAGAAAAATCGCAGTGGTCACGGTCAGCGCGATGCCCAGGGCGGTCATGATCGTCAGCCCCTTGCGCAGCTTCAAATTACGAACGTTATAACTGATCGGTATTGCCATAAATTCATTCTCAACCTGAGCCAGCAGTTAGCCATTAGCACTTGGCAATTAGCCAAATACCAATTAGCAGCAGCAGAAACACTCCTGTGGCCAAGTGCCAATTGCTAACTGCCAATTGCTAATTGCTGCTTCATCCAATGTGCCGAAGTCCATCCACAATGTTCATCCGCGATGCCTTATACGCCGGCAAATAGCCGCTCACGACCCCCAACACCACCGCCACAAACAGCGACGCCGCCGCGGTCGGCATATTCACCCGCATATCGAACGGGATTCCCAACCCTATAAACTGATGCGTCATTGCGGCAATCACGGGCATGGCCACCACAATGCCAATCGCTCCACCGATCACCGCCAGCGCAACCGATTCGCTGATGAAAATCGAAAGCACGCGCCGCTGCGTAAATCCCAACGTCTTCAACAGAGCCACTTCTCGCGTCCGGCTGCGCACCGACATCGCCATCGTATTCGCTGAAACCAGCATGATGGCGAAGGCCACCGCGCCACAAATCCCCAAAATAAACGCCTTTACGTTTCCCAGCGACGCCACAAATCCAAGCATGAAGGCTTTCTCGCTCTCTGTCTTCGTTGGCAACGGCGAGTTGCGGAACATAGCATCAATCTCGCTCGCCGCGCGGCTTACGTTCTCTGCGGAATCGATCTGCGCTGCGTACCAGCCTGCCTGCCCTTTGAACCAGCTCACCGACTCTTCCAGATACTTGGTGTGAAAGTAAAGCGCATTTTGGGGCGGATCGCGATGATAGATGGCCCGAATTGTCAGATCAAGATCTGCCGGGAAAATTGTCCCCTGAATATGAATGCGGTCGCCGATCTTCCATCCATATTTGTTCGCCAGTGTCACATCCACCAGTGCTCCGGCGCGATCCTGCTGCCACGCCTTCACCTGCTCAGGAGGAGTGATCTTGTCCGATGCCACTTTCAGATACTCATCTGGATCGGTCGCCACTCGCGCGAAGAAGTGCTCGGGACGGTCATCAATGTACTTGCCCTCAAACCAGGTTATCGGCACTACCGCCGTCACGCCCGGAACGGCACGGATCTTGTCGCGATAGTACGAAGGCAGGAAGAACGCCAGCGAAACCTTATCCCGGATGATCAACCTTCGCGCCGCCTCCGGCGCGATCTGATCGATATAAAACGACCGCCAGATGCAGATCATGAGCGTCAGCAGCAGCAGCGAAAAGCTGATGCTCAGCATGGTCAGCAGGCTGCGCCGCTTGTTGCGAAACGTACTGCGCACGATGAAACTGCTAAGCGTCATAAATCAACCTATGTGCCGCAAACCTTCCACAATATTTACTTGCGACGCGTGATAGGAAGGCAGCGCCGCACTCAAAAATCCCACCAGGCCCGAGGTGACCATCGCCGTTAGCCAAATTCCCGCTGTCACCTTCATGGGGAAGAAGCTGAAGAATTGTGGCGAATGAGTTAAGCCATAAACCATCGCCCATCCCATGCAGATACCGATCAAGCCTCCCGCCAGGGACAAAGCGAGGGCTTCGCTGACAAACAATCCCAAAACGTTCTGCCGCGTGAACCCCAGAGTTTTGAGCACCGCAACTTCCCGCGTGCGCTCGCGAATCGACATCGCCATGGTGTTGGCCGAAACCAGCAGCGTCGCGAATACTACCGCCCCGCAAATCACAAGGATGAATGCCTTCACATTGCCCATCATGGCCACAAATTCCAGCCCGAAGGCTTTTTCGCTCTCCGATTTTGTCGGCTGCGGCGAATTGCGGAACATATCGTCGATCGCACTTGCTACCCGGCTCACGTCCTGGGGTGACGCGACCAGAATGCTGAACGTCCCCGCCTGTCCTTTGAAAAAAGGGACGGCCTCTTCCACATATTTGGCGTTGAAATAAATCGACTTGTTATCGGGAACCGAGTGAAAAATTCCGCGCACGTACAATTCGAGATCAACCGGATACACATCGCCTTGAATTACGATCCGGTCGCCGAGCTTCCAGCCATATTTCGCCGCCAGCGTATCATCGACAATTGCCCCCTGCCGGTCGTGCTGCCACGCCTTGATTTGATCTTCAGGCAGTTGAATGTCGCGGAATACTTTGAAGAACTCCTCCGGATCGGTGCCGAAGCGCGCGAAGAAATTCTCCGGCTTCTGATCTTTGTAAATCCCGTTGAACCATGTTACGGGCACCACCGCCACCACCCCCGGGACAGCACGAATTTTCTCCCGGTAGAAACCGGGCAGCAAGAAGGTCAGCGAGACCCGGTGCCGTACCACCAGCCGTTCATTCGACTCCACGCTGCCCTGATCGAGATAAAACGCCCGCCAGATGGTCATCATCAGCGTAAGCAGCAGCAAAGAAAAAGCGATGCTCAGCACGGTCAAGATGCTGCGCCGCTTGTTGCGGAAGGCGTTTTTGGTTACGAACCGGGTCAAGGTCATGGCTGAACCCCGGGACTAATCGGAGGCGACAAGGCGGGCCCACCCGCAACTAACAAGAATAAACGATGCAACTTATCATTCACAAACCCTTGCTGCCTTTATTAATCCTGCGTTCATCTCCGCTAGGAGCTATGGCTGCGAGCAAGAAACGCTGCCGATATTGATACTCCGCCGCTCTGAGAAACCTCGCCAGTGGAGATCGTCATCAGCCCCGCATGACAAATGTCACGCTACGACAAATACAACTCTGCGGCCGCCACAAAAGTTACGCCTCCGGCAGAACTGCCCTTAGCTGGATTTCCTGTCTATGCCTCCCTGCACCCTGCGTGGAAACTGCCGTGCAAGCGCGCGACAAGATGATCAAGGCTTCGAATCGCAATCTCACGCTCGGCGCTCCCAATCCAGCAAAAACCGGTATTACCGGCGTAACTTGATGGCCCTTACGCCTGTACCTACGATGGCTTCAATATGGGTTACCAAGCGCTCCTTTTCTGCCCCGACGAGAAGCTCGCTCGCTCCGTAACGCAGGTTCTCAGCGAATTGGAATTCGCCGTCGTCCCCTGCACCGAACCATTTGCCGCAGTAAAGAAAATGATGGTCGAGCGCTTCGATGCCGTGGTCGTGGACTGCGACAACGAGCAAAATGCCACCCTTCTGTTCAAGAGCGCGCACAGTTCGCCAAACAACCAATCTTCCCTGGCCGTGGCCGTCGTCGAGGGACAGGCGGGCGTCGCCAAAGCCTTCCGTATCGGCGCGAATCTCGTTCTCACCAAGCCCATCAATGTAGAGCAGGCAAAAGGAACGCTGCGAGTCGCGCGTGGCCTGCTGCGCAAGAATGAGGCGGCGAAATCGCCGGGCGCAACTGGAACGTTGCCGCTGAAATCGTCCTCTGCTTTTGCGCCCGAGAAACCCGCGCCCCAGGTGGTAAACACAGTTGCAGGTCCGAGCGTCGCACCCATGGCGCCTGTGGCGAGCGTACCGCCAAATTCAGCGGTTCCTCGAAGAGCAGCGCCTGTGGCAGTAGCAAAAGCCTCTGTTCCAGCTCCCATTGATGTTCCCGAAGCCGATGTAGATATCCTCGATGATGGGGATGAAGTTGCTTCACCCGCGATTGCAAGCCCAGTTTCCACGCAACCTGTCCCAGTGGTGGCATCGAGTTCGCCCGTATCTGCCAAGGCTGAGCCCGCCAAACGTCCCGCAGACACGAAACCGGCGAGCGCTTTCGGAACCGGCACGGCAACTGCACCCGCTCCAGCCAGAGAGGAGAAATCAGCTTCTTCGGCGCAGCAGAAAAAATCCTTGGGGCTCGCGCCCGGCAAGAATTCAGTGGAGGCAGGCAGGGATGTCGAGCTGAGCCCCAAAACCGAGCCGGCCGAACCTCCAGTTTCGCCTACGTCCGGCGAGGCGGTTGGGGGTGAAACAAAAACTGCTAAGAGCGGCAACAAGAACCTGATTCTGTCCGCGGCTGCCGTGGTGTTGCTTGCAGCGGCCGGTTACGAAGCATGGATGCAATGGGGACATCCAAGCGCGGCCAGCAGCCCGGCCCCGCATCCTGTGTCACACGCCCCCGCTCCTGCTCCCCAACCCACCGAACCCGCCGCAGCTACACCACCCGCTGCATCCCTGCCTCCGGCCCCGGTCGCAGGCGTAAAGTCCATACCTGCGCCGCAGCCACCAACAACGAAAGCGTCGGACAAACCCTCCGCTTCGAGCGTATCGACTCACAAGAGCAAAACGAACGACGAAGCGGAAGAAACCGTATCTTCACCGGCAGTATCAGAAACAAAAACCGAGCAACCGATCGTGATTAAGAGCGGCGCGGCAAAAGCGAAATCGGCAACATCCGATGCCCCCGCCCCCAACTTGGAAGGAATTACCGTAGCCAACGCTTCTCCGCTGCCCAATCTCATGGTCAGCGAAAGCAAGACGCCCGCTCCGGTTTTGCAGAGCGTGCACGTTTCGCAGGGCGTGGCCCAGGGAATTTTGCTGAAGCGTGTGCCGCCGGTGTATCCGCCCAACGCCTTGCGTCTGCGCATCGAAGGCGCAGTTCAACTTATAGCCACGATTTCGCCGGCCGGCAACGTCACGGCGGTGAAAGTTGTCAGCGGTGATGCTTTGCTCGCACATGCGGCCGCAGATGCGGTGAAACAGTGGAAGTACAAGCCCTACCTGCTAGACGGCACACCCATCGAGACTGAAAAACCAATCACGGTGGAGTTCAAGCTGCCGCGGTAGAACTTTTCTGATTTCAACCAACCGGGATTTGCGATAGTCATGTGGGGACAGTCGCCCTCGGCTGTCCGGCGGAGCGAAGCTCCGCAGCCTGCGCCCTCACCCAACCAGTGGAGCGAACTGGTTCACGAACCGTTTTCTCCACAACCACGGGTAGTCCTCGCACACACGAACCAGTCCCGCGCGCACTGGATTCTCGAGGAGATACGCAATCTTTGCATCCAGATTCTCTGAGGATCGAAGCACATGATCGAACGATTCCGGCTGCCACAATCGCCCTCGCCGATTGAGCTCCTTATTTGTTTTGTGGGATGACGCTCCTTTGATCGCATCCATTATGTTGGCCAGGGAATATACTTCCTTGGCTCTTTCGTCGATCAGGGGCGTGAAGATCATGTGAACGTGATCGGGCATGATGACCACAGCCTTGAGATCGAATTTGGCTCCGTTGTCATGCAGGCAACACTCGAGAACGACCTCTCGAGCAGGCTCGGGAATTATCCGCCGACTATCGGTACAGAAGGTAACGAAATGCGGCTTATTGTCGCATTGAAGGTGTGGAAGCTGTCTCCGGTAAAAAGCCTGCGGCATAAACAAAAAACATGTGGGGACAGCCGCCCTCGGCTGTCCAG
>JASIKQ010000649.1 GCA_030049565.1 Candidatus Sulfotelmatobacter sp. | reverse complement strand
CTTCTGAAGTTCCTCGATGCAAATGAGGAAGACGCAAAATCCGCTGTAATTGACATCGACTGGAGGAGTTGCGGCGGTAGTTGTTCGGAGTCCGGTCTTGCGCAGGTCTTCATCGTCCAATCTGGGCATCCCACGGTGGTGGAGCAGATTCGCTATGAGCGCCACGCACCAAACACGGGCGCCAGCATAGATGCCGCCGCGAAGACTCTGACGCTCACCGGTCGTAGCTCGGAACCCTCGGCCAATTGTTGCCCCAAGAGTCTTGATGTGATGACTTTCAAGTGGAACGGCAAGGAATTTACCTTCGCAGATAGGCAGAGAGTCGCTGTGCGAGATAATCCTTGAGATGCGACGCCAAACTCCTCCGCTGCTGCTCATCAATATTGACCAGTTGCTGACCTTGCGTTCTGCATCGCACAGTGCTGGCCCCCGCCGCGGTCCCGCCCTCAGGGAACGCGGCATCATCGAAAACGGCGCCGTCCTCTGCCTCGGCGGCAAGATCGTTTCCGTCGGCAGCATGAAAGACGCACTCCGCGACCCATGGCTGAGGAAGAATCGCAACAAAGTCACCGAGATTGACTGTAGGGGCAAAGTAGTGTTGCCGGGGTTTGTCGATTCACATACACATCCTGTTTTTGTCAGCCCGCGGCTGCTGGATTTTGAGAAGCGGATCGGGGGCGCTTCTTATGAGGAAATTGCCGCTGCTGGGGGTGGAATCCGATCGAGTCTCAAGGACGTGCGCAGAGCAGGGAAGCGAGATCTGGTGGAAAAAGTTCTGGCTGCGCTGCGCGACATGGCCGCACATGGAACGACTACAGTGGAGGCTAAGTCCGGCTACGGGTTGAGTGCCGAATCAGAGCTCAAATCGCTGGAGGCGATTCGTGAGGCTGCCACCCGCTGGCCGGGAACGGTAATCCCGACCCTCCTCGGCGCGCACGTAGTCCCAAAAGAATTCCAGGGCTGCTCACAAAAATATGTTGAGATCGTCTGTAAGGAGATGATTCCGCAGGCTGCGCGGCGGAAGCTTGCCCAGTTCGTGGACGTTTTCTGCGATAGCGGTGCCTTTAGAGCGGATGAGGCGGAACAGATTTTTGCCGCGGCGGAACAGCACGGATTGAGCGTGCGGGCGCATTTAAGCCAGCTTTCGCGCACGCCTGTGCAGCAGTTTTTGCGGTTTAACCCGGCGTCGCTGGATCATCTGGATCATGTGAGCGACGACGACATTTCGGCGCTGGCTCGCCATAACACGGTTGCGACGCTGGTTCCAGGCGCGAATTATTTTTTGGGACTGAAGGAATATCCGCCGGCGCGAAAGATGATCGATGCCGGAGTACCGGTTGCCCTTGCTACTGACTATAACCCGGGCACTTCGCCCACTCGGAGCATGGCGATGGTGATGTCGCTCGCTTGCACACATATGAAGATGTCGCCGGAGGAAGCTATTGCCGCGGCGACGATTAACGGCGCGTGGGCATTACGGGTTGCGGACAGGAAAGGCTCGATCGAGCCGGGGAAAGACGCCGATTTGGCCGTCTTTGCGGTGGAGGATTACCGCGAGATTCCGTATTGGTTTGGGATGAATCGGTGCGAGACGACGGTGATTGGTGGAGCGGTTTTTTCTCCGCAGTGAACTTTTTCGGCGAAGGCTGCGTATAGGTCAGGGGTTGCAGTCAGGTCCTATCGGCACTCATGGAAGGTAGTTGCGAACATCCCATAAACTTCGAGCGGGTGTAGGGATGCCCTTCGACTACGCTCAGGGCAAGCTTTCGACGGCATGGGATTGTCCTTCGGATAATCCCACCTCGCTCAGCATGACAACTGAAAGAGAATTCAAAGAAATTTTCGAGGGAAAAAATATGAAACGAGTTCTCGCGGTACTCACGTTTGCGTTGGCGACACTATCTTGGGCAAACGCGCAGCGGCTGCCGGAAGTAGCCGTTCCGGAAAACTACAAACTTACCTTTACGCCCGATCTTGAGAAGGCGACTTTCGAAGGTGACGAAACCATTGCGATACGCGTGCTGAAGCCAACTTCGGAGATCACGCTGAACGCGGTCGACATCGACTTCCACGACGTCTCGATCAGCAGCGGCGGCAAGACTCAAACCGCCAAGGTGACGCCCGAAAAAGATAAAGAGATGGTCGTGCTGGGGGTGGAGCAGCCGCTGGCTGCCGGCCCCGCGACAATTCACATCACCTACAGCGGCATTCTCAATAATGAGATGCGCGGACTGTATATCGGCAAGGACGATCAGGGGCGCAAGTACGCTGCCACGCAATTCGAGTCGACCGATGCGCGCCGCGCCTATCCTTCGTTCGATGAGCCCGCCTACAAGGCCACATTCGACATTACTGCCGTTGCCGATAAAGGGCTGATTGCCATTTCGAACACGACGGTTGCTTCCGATACGCCCGGACCCGGCGACAAACATACAGTGCGCTTCGCGACTACGCCGAAGATGTCATCGTATCTGGCGGCGCTGGTCATCGGGAATTTCAGCTACATCGAAGGCTCGGCCGATGGCATTCCGATTCGCGTTTACAACGTTACCGGCAAAGAGCAGACGGGCAAGTTTGCTCTGGAGGTAGCAGAGCATGTTCTCAGCTATTACGACAAGTATTTCAACATCAAGTATCCCTATGGAAAGCTTGACCTGGTGGGCATCCCCGATTTTTCCGCCGGTGCGATGGAGAATACCGGATGCATCACCTTCCGCGAAGTTTTGCTGCAGTTCGATGAAGAGCACGGTTCGGTGGGATTGAAGAAAGTCATCGCTTCTGTCATTGCGCACGAAATGGCGCACCAGTGGTTCGGCGATCTGGTGACGGCGAAGTGGTGGGATGACATCTGGCTCAATGAAGGTTTTGCTACATGGATGTCGAGCAAGCCGATCGAGGCGTGGCGGCCGGAGTGGAATTTCGATCTGGACGATGTGAGCAACACTGAGGGTACGCTCAACACCGATTCGCTGGCCAACACTCGTCCCATTCACCAGGCCGCGGATACTCCGGCGCAGATTCAGGAACTTTTTGACGGCATTGCCTACGGCAAGGCCGCGGCGGTGCTGCGCATGCTGGAATCCTATCTGGGCGAAAAGACCTTTGAGGCGGGCGTGAACGCCTATCTGCAAGAACATCAATATGGCAATGCGACGGCGGCTGACTTCTGGGAGGCGCAGGCTAAAACTTCGAAGAAGCCGGTTGACAGGATCATGCCTACTTTTGTGACGCAGGCGGGGGTGCCGATTGTTAATGTGAAGTCGCAATGTTCAGGGAATGCGACTACGGTCACGCTGGAGCAGCGTCGTTACTATTTTGACCGCGCGAAGTTCGAAGCTCCGAACGATCAGCTGTGGGAAATTCCGCTGTGCATGAAATCTTCGACCGGGGCGCAGAAGTGTGAGCTTCTGGCGAAGCGCGAACAAACCTTGAACCTGCCCGGCTGCTCGACATGGGTGATGGCCGACGCGGGGGCGACAGGCTACTATCGCTCAGGTTATCAGCCGGATACAGTGCGCGCGCTGGCGAACGATGCGGAGAGCAAGCTCTCTCCGGCTGAGCGCATCGCCCTGCAGGCGGACATCTGGGCATCGGTGCGAGTGGGCCGCGAGCCGGTGGGCGATTATCTTGCTTTTGCCCAGGGGCTGGGAAGCGACCGTAATCGCG
>JASIKQ010000648.1 GCA_030049565.1 Candidatus Sulfotelmatobacter sp. | reverse complement strand
CGGGCTTTGTAATCACCCAGACGGCCCAGTCCATGGGCTGACCGTGAGCGCCCTTAACAGCCTTCCATACGATAAAGTTTATTCGGGACCCCGAACGCCTTCGATGCATACTGGCGGCCACCTATGGCGGCACATTGGCATCGAAGGCTGGAGCGCGGGCTCGGAATGCTCTCGATTCTTGGAGGAAGATCATGCCTGCGATATACGCCATGCTCCGTTGGATGATTGCGCTACTCACGCTGATGATTGCCGCAATCTCCGTTGCTGCTTTTGGCCAGGGCTATAAAGTTGTGAAGACTTACAACGTTGGCGGGGATGGCGGGTGGGATTACTTGACCGCCGATGCTTCTGCGCGACGTCTTTATATTTCCCGAGCGACCCACGTCATCGTGCTCGATCTGGATACCGGCAAAACGGTCGGCGAAATTGCCGATACGCCGGGAGTGCATGGTATCGCGCTCGCTCCCGAGCTGAACCGCGGCTTCACGAGCAACGGCCGCGAAGGCACGGTCAGTATCTTCGATCTCAAGACGCTCGAGACCACCAGCAAGGCCAAAGCGGGAGAGAATCCGGACGCGATACTTTATGATCCCGCGAGCAAGCGCATATTCACGTTTAACGGCCGAAGCCACGACTCCACCGCCATCGACGCCACTAACGGAGCCGTTTTGGGCACGATCAAACTGGACGGCAAGCCCGAGTTTGCCGCCAGCAACGGCAACGGAGAAGTTTTTGTCAACATCGAAGACAAGAGCGAATTGACGGCGATCGATTCCAACAGGCTGGCGGTGAAGGCGATCTGGCCGCTGGCGCCCTGCGAAGAGCCCTCCGGTTTATCGATCGACCGCAAGAATCGCCGCTTATTTGTGGGCTGCGATAACAAGATGATGGCTGTGGTGAATGCAGATACGGGCAAGGTTTTGACCACGCTGCCGATCGGCGAGGGCGTCGACGCAACCAGGTTTGACGACGGAACCGGCCTGGCTTTTGCCTCCTGCGGCGAAGGCGTGCTCACAGTGGTGAAAGAAGAATCTCCAGACAAATTCAGCGTTGTGCAGAATGTTCCAACGCAACCGGGAGCGCGCACCATGGCGCTCGATTCCAAAACTCATGACGTATATGTGGTGACAGCGAAGTTCGGTCCGCCTCCGCCGGCGACGGCAGATAATCCTCATCCCCGGCGCAGCATTTTGCCGGATAGCTTTGTGGTGCTGGTCATCGCCAAATGAATCGCAGCCCCAATCACCGGCGACCCGTCGTGTGGCTGGGGCTGGCTGCTTTTCTGTTCCAGGGCTTTGCTATCGAAAATTGCCGTGCGTACTCCGTGCTGACTCATGAAGAAGTCGTGGACCTGGCATGGAAGGACGACATCGTGCCCCTGCTCAAGAAGCGCTTTCCCACGGCCACCCCCGACGACTTGAAGAAGGCGCACGCGTATGCCTACGGTGGGTCGCTGATTCAGGACATGGGCTATTATCCATTCGGCAACAAATATTTCAGCGACCTGACGCATTACGTGCGCAGCGGCGATTTCGTGGTCAATCTGGTCAACGAATCCTCTGATGTTGACGAGTACGCCTTCGCGCTGGGGGCTCTGGCGCATTATTCAGCCGACAACTGTGGGCATCCAACTATCAATAAGTCAGTCGGCATCGAATTCCCCAAGCTGAAGAAGAAGTACGGAGACACGGTAACGTACGAGGACAATCCGAAAGCGCATATTCGCACCGAGTTTGGCTTTGATATGACGCAGGTCGCGAAGAACCGCTACACCTCAGATCGTTATCACGACTTCATTGGCTTCGAAATTGCACAACCCTTGCTGGAGCGCGCCTTCCAGGATACCTACGGAATCCCGCTGAATGAGGTTCTGACCAAAGAAGACCTCGCGTTCGGCACATTCCGGCGGGCCATCAGCACGGTGATTCCCGAGATGACGCGGGTGGCGCTGATTGCGCGCCGCAAGGAGATAGTAGCGGAAACGCCGAACTCCCATGCACGCCAGTTTCGTTATTATCTTTCGCGCACCAGTTACGAGCGGGAATGGGGCAAAGGCTATCGGCGTCCGGGCCTTGGAGCGAGAGTACTGGCGGTCTTCCTGAAGATCGTGCCCAAGGTCGGGCCGTTCAAGGCCCTCGATTTCAAGATCCCGACGCAGCAAACCGAAGATCTTTACATCGCCAGCGTCGACCGCACGATGCAGAACTACAAACAGCTTCTCGCGCAAACGCGAGCAGGAAATCTTCACCTGACCAATACCGACTTCGACACCGGACATGACACTCGCGCCGGCGAGTACGCCCTGACCGATAAGAGTTATGCGAAGCTGTTAGGCCAATTAGCTGATCGCAACTTCGACCAGATCACTCCTCAGTTGCGAAATAATATTCTGGCCTTCTATTCCGATCCCGACGCGCCAATTGCGACCAAGAAAAAACCGCAGCACTGGCAGAAGACGCAGGACGAACTGGCGAAACTGCAGGCATTAACCCTGCCGAGCGCGGCCGCGGACAAAAGCAGCCAACCCTCGAACGACCGTTCGGTTGTCAAACAGTAACCTTACCCTGTATGATCTCAGCATTTTTCTCGTTGCGAAATCGTTGCTCGGTGCTTTCCCAAAGCTCAGGTTCGAAGATCAGATATGACGCCTGCTGACGATAAGTTCTACTACCATGCTCGCATCACCCGCCGCATGGACTTCGCGCCCGATTTGTGGATGATCCGCGTGCAACTGGAAGGGGAGTTCAATTTCGTTCCTGGCCAGTACGCCACGCTGGCGCTGGAGCGCGATGGCAAGCTGACGCAGCGGCCATACTCCATCGTCTCGGCTCCCTGGGAGAGCGAAATCGAACTCTTCATCGAACTCGTCCCCGAAGGCGCACTCACACCGCGGCTCTATGCATTGCAACCCGGCGATCCGCTGCTGGTCCGCAAAACTGCCAAGGGCAGGTTTTTTCTCGACACCGAAAGCGGACGCAAACATCATCTACTGGTTTCGACGGTCACTGGCGTAGCCCCATTCGTCAGCTTCGTCCGCACGCTGGCAAAAGACTGGCGTGAAGGGCGCTTTGCCGGCGACCACTATCTGTATTTGTTGAACGGCGCCAGCCGTCCGTGGGAGTTTGGCTACAAAGAAGAGTTGACCCGCTTTGAGGTGGAATTGCCCTGGTTCAAGTATGTGCCTACGGTGAGCCGGCCGTGGGATCACTCCGATTGGCCGGGCGAGATCGGCCGCGCCGATGACATCCTGCGAAAATATGCCGATCACTGGGAGCTTGACGCGACGAATACGACGGCATATTTGTGCGGACATCCCGACATGATCGCCAACAGCAAGGCGATCCTGAAACGGCGCGGCTTTCTGGATAGAACCGCGATTAAAGAAGAAGTTTATTGGATTCCGCCGAAGTAAGACTGTTTCCCCGAGATTTGCAGGATCAAAGCTGAACCTTCGGATTTAAGCGCCCAACCCGATCATGCTTCGACCGACCGCGCGTTTCTTCGGCCGTGTCTGAATCTTCGCTGTGAATCTTGCGCCGAGACTCGCCCCCGACGAGCCTTTTCGTTACTCTCCGAATCTTGATAGGAAGTAGTACACCCCATATGCAGCGATAAGAGCGATAGCGAGGGCGCTCAAAAAAGCCAAGGCAGATAAAACCCGGTTTCGGTAATTTCGATAATTTTGTTCTATCTCTTTGGAGAGGCTCATGAGCTGCTCCTGAATTCGGGCCTAAGCTTTTACCTTTCATCACGCGTATAAGAAAAATGAGAACCCGAGTGCGTATCCATGTCCATGAGCACCGCCGTGATCTGCGCAATAATCTCTTCCGTCTCTCGATAGAAATCCAGGGTGAGTATGTTTTGCCGGGCGTCGCATGCGCTATGCCATCGGGCAGCCGACTGGTAACTTTCAGCCTCCACGGGGTGATTAACCCCACGAGTGTGACCGGCCGCATCAGTCGTCTCCAGGCATATGACTTTGACCAGCGAGGATAAATTACAGATCTGCTCTTGATCGTTCTTGAGCAGCATTGGGCAGGAGAGTACTACATCGCGCCAGTCATAAACCCAGAAGCGAATCGCGGCCAGCAGCGTTTCTAAGTTCAAGCTCAAGTAGGCGTCAGCCGGCGCGGCGCGGAACCTTGCTGCCTCGGGATCGCCGCAAG
>JASIKQ010000647.1 GCA_030049565.1 Candidatus Sulfotelmatobacter sp. | reverse complement strand
GCGAGGATCCTAGTCAAGTCGATGAACGAAAAGATAAAAATTCTGTCCTACGTTCTCTGGTTCGCTCACCCCGTTCTGCAAACGGGCATCGCCATTGCCATGTTCCGTCGCGGCCAGCACCGCGTATTCAAATATTTTTTCACGTATATCATTCTTCAGATCCTCACCTTTCTCATTGTCTTTCCTACTTACAGGTACCATCACTCTGCCATCTTCTACGTGTCGTGGATCAGCACAGCCATCAGCGTGGTATTAGGTTTCAAAGTTATTCACGAGGCGTTTCTCGACGTTTTCCGGCCATTCCACACTTTGCGCGATCTCGGCACTGTTCTATTCAAGTGGGCCGGGCTGGTAATGCTGCTGGTTGCGGGTGTGGTTTCGGTTTCTTCAAGCTCGGAGACGGCGCCCTGGGTGCAGGCAATCCTCACAGGGCAACGCTGCGTGCGAATTATTCAAGTTGGCATGGTGCTGTTTCTTCTGGCGTTTGCGCGTTATCTCGGAGTGAGCCGTAAGCAACAGAGCTTTGGCATCGCTATGGGCTTCGGAAGTTTTGCCGTTGTGGAGTTGGCGGTGATTGCCTCGTGGGCTGGGGACCATCTCAGCAATCTGACGATAAGCCTGATCAATATGAGCGCCTACAACATCGCGTTGATGGTCTGGTTGGGCTACGCGGTAATGCGAAGCAGCGCACGCGAAGCTGGGGCGGTGTTGTTGCGTCCGCAGCGCTGGGAGCAGAGCTTGTCTGACATTCAGCATCCCCTGCCGGCGGACTCGCTGATTCCGATGTTCGAAGGCATGGTGGATCGGGCTCTATCGCGCACTCACGGGCCGATCTCGGCCGAAAACACAGCTGCCGGCGGCGCTGGCGGTCGCGCTGCGGTTATTCCGATGGGCAGCCTCAGTATTTCCGCTTTAGTGGATCGAGTCACATCCAAGCGCGAAGCGTAATTTCGCTTCGATTTCGCATTTCGTAAATTCCCAGCCTCGCCACGAGCGGTCACACTTCTCGGCAGCGATCATTAAAGTGATGCATTAGGTATGTTTCACTCTTTCTCTCATGCTGCGTGGGTTACCGCGAGCGTTTTCCGTGACAGTGAGCACGCACGTTTGTCGTAACGCGGAAGTGGCCGGATGCACTTGAAATGGAACTTGACGGGTGCCGTATAATTCGTACCCGCGCCAACTAGCACAGTTTTTGGTGCACTACGGGCGTGGTAGGAGTGACCCTATGAAACAGACACTCAGGATTTCGGTCCTGATGTTTGGATTAGTGGGCACAGTCCTATCGGTCGCCGTTCCGCAGGTTCCCGCCCCGGACGGAGGGCCGATAATCGTGTGCCCAGCGCAACAAACCTTACAACAGAAGTGCGACAACAGCGGTGGCTTGCCGCCGATGTGAGCCAGAAGTTAAACCTGGTTATGGCGGGACCGCAAGGTCACCAAAGTAACCTGTAGTAACGTGGGCCGAACCCTTTGGGCTCGCACTCTTCGGGCTGACGGATTTTATACATAACCCGTCAGTCCTGTTTTTTTGCTGTGATTTGCTCCTGGCGGCTGCCATCTTTTTCACTGCGAAGCTGGTAATCCGCTTGCATCGTTGTTTGATTCCGTTTAGCCTTCTCGCACGTCATAGTTGCCGCGGAGTTCTCCCATGGCCTCCATCCGTCTGCTCATCAACAACACTCCTCACGAGGTTTATGTTGATCCCGATACTCCCCTGCTCTGGGTGTTGCGCGACCAGCTGAACCTGACCGGAACTAAATATGGTTGCGGCGAGGGACTGTGTGGCGCGTGCACGGTTCATCTAAACGGCGAGGCGGTGCGCTCGTGTCAAATTTCAGTGTCGTCGGTGGGCGAGCGGAAGATCACCACCATCGAGGGGTTGTCAGTGGACAGCTCTCATCCCTTGCAGTTGGCGTGGATTGCCGAGCAGGTGCCGCAATGCGGATATTGCCAATCGGGGCAAATCATGGCTGCGGCGGCTCTGCTGGCGCAAACGCGAAATCCCACAGACGAGCAAATCGATGCCGCTATGCTCGGCAACCTCTGCCGATGCGGCGTCTATCAGCGGATTCGGCATGCCATTCACCGCGCCGCGAAAGGAGCCTGACCGTGCCCATCAATCGTCGCGCCTTTATCGCAGGAGGGGCAGTCACCGGCGCCGGCCTGATCATCGGTGTGCGCTTCCCTAGGTCGCTGCTGGCGCAAGAAATAAAGAAAAAGCCTGTGCCCAGCCCTTTCATTGCCTACATCCACGTGAAACCAAGCGGACAGATTTCGCTAATCGTGGCTAAATCAGAGATGGGCCAGGGCATTCGCACCGGGTTGGCCATGTGTCTGGCGGAAGAAGCGGAGGTCGATTTCAACTCGATGAGCATCGAGCAGGCCGAGACGCGGCCGGATTTGTATCCGCATCTTGGAACCGGGGGCAGCGGAAGCACCGAGGAGAACTTTACCCCGCTGCGTCAGGCTGGGGCGACGGTGCGCGAGTTGATGATCACGGCCGCGGCCACGAAGTGGAGTGTTCCGCGAAAGGACTGCACTGCCCGCAAGGGAGAAGTGCTGCACCGCGCATCCTCACGGCGCGCCAGTTATGGAGAACTAGTGGAAGCCGCGTCCAATCTGGCACTGCCCGACCCGGAGAAAGTGCCGCTCAAGGATCCTTCCAAGTTCGAATTGATCGGCCATCCCATCCCGCGAGTCGATATCCCAGCGAAATCCAACGGCAGCGCGCAATTCGGAATTGACGTTCGGGTACCAGAGATGCTGTTTGCGGTCGTGGCCAGATGTCCCGCGTTTGGAGGCAAGCCGGCTCACTTCGACGCCGCCAAGGCCAAGGCAATGCCCGGCGTTCGCGAAGTTTTTGAAATACCTGCCATCGGCGAAGACATGCACACCGCGGGCGGAGTCGCCGTGGTTGCGGATTCGACGTGGACTGCGATCAAGGCTCGCGAGGCTTTGCAGACATCGTGGGACAACGGGCCTTCGGTTTCGGAATCGACTGAGGCGCTGCACGAAGCTTTGCTTGCAGCCGCGCATCACCCAGGCAAAAGCGCGCGCAATGATGGGGACGTAGAGGCTGCGTTGTCGAACAGCGCGAAGCGGGTGGAGGCAGTCTATGAACTTCCCTTTCTCGCGCACGCCACCATGGAACCGATGAATATCACCATGCACGCGCGCGCTGGTGAGTGCGAAGTGTGGGCGCCGACGCAGTCTCCCGATTGGGTGCAGCGCACGGTCGCGAAGATTCTAGGTCTCCCTGCGCCGAAGGTAAATGTACACACAACCCTGATGGGCGGCGGATTTGGCCGCCGCTACATGGCCGACTTTGCCGCCGAAGGCGCGCAGGTCGCCAAGGTTGTAGGCAAGCCGGTGCAACTTGTTTGGACGCGTGAAGATGACATGACTCACGACTTGTACCGGCCGGCCGCGTGTCATCGAATGCTGGGAGCGGTTGACGCTGCAGGACGTCCGACCGCCTGGCAGCACACGCTAGCTTCGACTTCGATTGCCGCCTTCTGGCATCCGAAGGACGATGCCGGCAACGGCGAGGTGGGTGGAGCGCGCGAAATGCCCTACGCGATTCCTAATGTGCGTGTGGACTACAACCCCGTGGCCAGCTCCGTGCCGCGAGCCTGGTGGCGTTCGGTTGAGCATTCCTTCAACGGGTTCGCAGTGGAATGCTTTATCGACGAACTGGCTGCCGCCGCAGGAAAAGATCCGGTCGGGTTCCGCAAGGCGCTGCTGGTCAAACCGGCAGGCTGGAAACCGCGCTACGAATACAGCCCCGATCCGGCACGCCTGCGGGGAGTGTTGGAACTGGCTGCCGAGAAATCGGGCTGGTCGAATCCTCTGCCGAAACAACGCGGACGCGGCATCGCGGCCTATCACTCTTTCGGAAGTTATTTTTGCGAGGTGGCGGAAGTTACGATCGTTGACGCCAAGACTTTCAGGGTCGACCGCGTGATTGCCGCGGTCGATTGCGGCCAGATCGTCAATCCCGAATCGGTGCGCTCGCAAACCGAGGGCGCGATCATCTTTGGATTGAGCGCGGCGTTGAAAAACCAAATCACCATAAAGAACGGGGCCGTAGAGCAGACTAATTTTGACGGCTACGATCCGATTCGCATCAGCGAAGCTCCGCCCATCGAAGTACATCTGGTGCAGAGCAAAGAGGACTGCGGAGGTATGGGAGAGCCGGGCGTCCCGGCGATCGCCCCCGCGGTCGCCAATGCAATTTTCGCCGCTGGCGGAAAACGGCTGCGACGATTGCCCTTTCAGATTGGCGCGGCGGCGTAAGCAGGATTTGCAACTTCGCTATTGCCCCGTATCGCTGCCCCAGCCGCGCTTCCCAGCGGCCAACTCCAACTGTTTGCGGAGCTCCTCTACATCGGTAACTGGCGGTTGGCAAGAGAATCCAGAGCACAAAACGGCAAACGACTTTCCAGTTTTCAACTGCGGCAGGTTCGGGATGGTCGCGGCCAGCGATGGGGCAAGATTCACAGCCACAGCCTGGCTCGCCTTGAATCGAATCACCCTCTTGTTAAACCAAAACGCTGAGTTCGCAACCGTCGCCAGTTCATCGGCCTTTTCATCGGCTTGCCCTTCGACCTTGCCTTGCGATTCCTCAGCCTCGATCACAACCACTTGCATGTGCGGCTCCAGCAGGTGCGCCACCGCGATACCGTACGTCGCCGCGAAAATCCCCATCTGACCAGCTACTCCCGCAAATGCTTCCAGCGTTTGCTCGGCTTTGTCGCGATACGCGGCATCACCGAGGTAATCGTGCAGGCGCAGCAGCACGATCGCGGCCATGGGATTTCCCGCCGGCGTGGGTGAATCCTGAATCGGCTTGCGGCGGGTCGCAAGCACGCCCAGGCTCTTGCCGTCGTCGGCTGGCTCAGCATCGAAGAAGCCTCCCGCAGTCGCATCGAAGAAATGCGCGATCATGGCATCGCCAATGGCATGGGCAAATTTGAAATAGCTCAGATCGGCCGTCGCCTCATACGCGTCCAGGCACGCCAAGGCAGTCGCGGCGTAATCATCCAAAAACCCCGAGATCTCGCGGTGCTCAGTCTTCGGATCCGAATAAGCCACCACATGCAAGAGCCGTCCAGCTCCGGGGTGTTTGCTCCCGGCGCTGATGTCGGCCCTGCTACCATCGCCCTGCTTCCAGGCCCGGGCGAGAACTCGATCCAGAGAGCGCAGCGCGAACTGTTTCGCATGCTTAAGGGGCATCACCTTCGCGGCTTCCAGATATGCCGACACGCACATGCTGTTCCACGCTACATAGACCGTCTTGTCGACATACGGCGTCGGCCGCTGCAAACGCGCGGCATACATTTTTTTCTTAGCCGAATCGAGCAGTTGGCGCACACGATCTTCACTCAAGTTCATACGGCGGGAAATTTCGTCAACCGGCGCCCGCACATAAAGCACATTCTTGGCCGGATTGTGATGCATCTCGCCGATTTCGTTGATGTCATAGTGCAGCGACGCAACCTGGGCCTCCTCTGCCGTGAGCACGGCTCGCGCTTCGTCTAAAGTCCAGGTGAAGTAGTCGCCATCGTCATCCATGTTGATGTCGGCATCCTGCGAAGCATAGAAGCCGCCGTGCTCGCGGTCGCTCAACCACTCGTCCATCCAGCGAATGATGTCGCGCGCGGCACTCGCAAAGAATTCCGAGCCGACGGCCTGATACGCGTGTACGTAATTCTTCAGCAGCTCGGAGTTGTCGTAACACATTTTCTCGAAGTGCGGGACGATCCAGCGCTCATCGACGGAGTAACGATGAAACCCGCCCGCAAGCTGGTCGTAAACGCCCCCATTGGCCATGTGCTCAAGGGTAGTGACGATAACGTTGCGCGGTTGGTCGCCCGAGCGATCCGTTTCTGATGGGTGCCCTATTTCTCCCGCGCTGTTTGCGCGAGAAATGGGGATTTTGGCTTTTCTTGCGCACCTCTCGATCAACAAATCCAGCACCGAGGGATGAGGAAATTTCGGCGCGTTTCCGAACCCCCCATTCCGCGCATCGAACATGCTGAAGGCCGATTTCTCGATGGCATGGATCACCGATTCTGTAACCTTCCCGTCGCGGCGGCTAAATGATTCCGCATGCGCTATGGCACTTTCGACCATTTTGGCTTGCTCGATGACGTCGCCGTGTTTCTCCTTGTAGGCAGCGGCGATGCTAAGTAGCACACGCTTAAAGCTTGGCCGACCGTAGCCATCCGTCGGAGGAAAATATGTGCCGCCATAAAACGGTTTGCCGTCGGGAGTGAGAAACGCCGTCAGCGGCCACCCTCCCTGTCCGCTGACCGCGCTGACCGCGGCTTGATAGCGGCTGTCGATATCTGGGCGCTCATCGCGATCCACCTTCACCGCCACAAAATGCTCATTCACGATCGCCGCCACTTCCGCGTCGTCGTACGACTCGCGATCCATCACATGACACCAGTGGCACCACACCGCGCCAATATCGAGCAGCATCGGCTTGTTCTCGCGCTGCGCAGTCGCAAATGCCTCCTCGCCCCACTCATGCCAGTGGATCGGCTGATGCATGGCAGATCGCAGGTAAGCAGAGGAGGCGTGAGCGAGGGAGTTGAGGGTGGAGGTGGTCATGAAACTAGTCTAGCCGAATCATGAGCACGACACTTCAGAAGGCTTCATCTGAGGGCAGATTGCTCGAAGCTCGAGGCTCCCCTACGGCGTCACTGTCAACGTGAACGGCACACTCTGCGTGAAGGTGCCCGAAGTCGCCGTGACGGTGAGCGGGTAAGTTCCGGAAGGTGTTCCGCTCACCGTGGGCTGCGGAGTGGGGTGGCCGCAGGCGGGCAGCAGGAAAATGAGAGTAAACACCACGCACAGCGCCAGCCAGATCAACAGCCGGTTGCGGCGTCGCTTGCTACGTGCGCCCAGACCCCACAAAGCCAACCCGGGAACCATCAGCCACATGGCATAGAGCAACCGCCGGCCGGAGTGTGAGTCGGCAACCGGCACGGGTTGTGCGGTGGTTGTAATGTTCAGAACGGTGGACTGGGGTCCGTTCAAGACCAGAGATTTGGTTGTGAAGTTGCACGTGGCGCCGGTGGGCAAGGCGCTGCAACTGAGGGACACCGCGGCTCCGAACAGCGGCAGCGGAGACACAGTCACGGAATAGGTTGCGGGCAAACCGGCGACCACAGTCTGCGAGGAGGGATTGATCTGCATGGTATAGCCGCCCGCGTTGAACGAAGCAATTTCGGAGTTGGCGGTATTGGTGTTGTTGGCGGCGGAAACCGTAGCCGTCACCTGATAGCTCGCCTCCGCCATCGGAGTCACAACGAAGTTCACAGTCGTGGTTGATCCCGCCTGAAGAGTTGGCAACTCGCAGACGACTGTGCTGCCCGTGGGCGTGCTGCACGTGCCCGAAGCGACACTGGCGCTGTTGAAGGTCGCAGGCTGGGTGACCAAACCGTTGATAGTGATGTTCGTCGCCGGGTCCGGTCCCTGGTTAGAAACGGTATAAGTGACGGTGACCTGATTGCCCGCGCTTACCGTTCCTATTGGCGAAATAATAGGCGGCACCGAGGAGAGCGATAGATCGGTTGCAGTTCCCCATTTGACGATAAAGGCGTCGGGAGGAACGCCGTTGAGACTGCTTCCGCCAGCGCCTGGGAACGAACCGGCGACCTGAAGGTTGCTTGAGGTAGTCTGGCCGACGAGGTAGCCGTTCTGGTTGGGATCTACA
>JASIKQ010000646.1 GCA_030049565.1 Candidatus Sulfotelmatobacter sp. | reverse complement strand
ATCGGTGTTGGAGTTGGTCGTCGGGCACGACGACGGCGGTGGCGTCGTAACCGTCAATCCCTCATTCAGGCACGGTTGGTACGGCAGGCTGCCTGGAGGAAAGTTGAACCCTACCGGGGGAGTCGCTGTGGAGTAGGTTGGCGAGTTGGTTGTTCCAACCAGATAAACATTGGCCGCGCCCGCGTCGATCGCAATGCCTGTACTTGAATCGTCCTGCTGGGCGCCCAAGTATGTGGAGAACTGAAGTTGTGCACCGGCGGCCACATTGGGATCGATCTTGGCCATGAAAGCGTCGGTTGGATACGGGCTGGCCGGAGCGGTACACGGAGATGTAATTGGCAGCGTGAGCGGAGGCGGAGTGTCGAGACAGGGCTGATACGCGTTCAGGATGGGAAAATCTGTGCCCGGCTGGTTGCTGTCGCCGTACGGCCCCAGACCGCTGTTGTAAAAATTCGTGGTCCCGCTGAAGTAGATGTTGCCGATGGTATCGGCGGTGATGCCGCCGCCTACCGCAACCGCGCCCGGCGGCGTGGCGCCACCGAAATAGGTCGAGTAGGCGATTCCCGATGTGCCCGGAATGCTGGTGTCTACCTTGGTCACAAAGAACTGAATGCTCGAACCGGTGTCGGGTGCAACTTGAAACGGCACCGGCGTCAGCGTCGCAGGAAAGGCGACAGTGAGACTGGGCGCGTCGTTTGACGTCGTGGTGCCCGTTACATAGATGTTGCCGTTGAGGTCGATTGCCATGCCGCTGGCGACATCGTTGCCGTTACCGGACAGATAGGAGGAATAAAAGAGCGCCGATCCGGCGTTGTCCAGCACGCTGACAAAGATCGAGTCGCAAGTAATGCCGGAGCATTGCGATCCCTTGGTCGCCGGACTCTGCTGATAAGCTAAAACGCTGGTCGGGCTGGTCGGGAAGTTGGACGAGGTCGTGTTGCCGGCGATGTAGGCAAACCCTTTGGCGTCGACGCCGATGCCGATGCTGGTGTCGGTTCCGTTGCCGCCGAGAAATGTCAGGTAGACGACTGCCGGGCCGGTGGGATTGATCTTGGCGACGAACACATGGGCCGCGGAGCCGATCGTCGTCGACACAGTTGTTGTCGGGAAGCCGGTGCCAACCGTGGTCGAACCGACGACGTAGATAAATCCATCGCCGTTAACCGCTACCGATGGTGAGGTTTCCGTCCCATTCCCGCCGAAATATGTGGAGAAGGTGAGGATCGGATCGATGATCAACTCGCGGCGGTGATCGTACGCACCGAGTTCTAAACCCACGCGGTTCCCGCCGCGGATGACGAAGCGTCCGGAGACGGGCTGGCGACGGTCTCCATAACGCTGGTAAATCTGCGGAGCCTGGAGGCGCAGGCCTCCGTCGCGATCGCCGGTAAAAATCAAGTCACCGTTGCGCAGTTCGAGCTTGCTTGCGCCTTCAAAGGCAAGCTCGGCTTGCGCCGGATTGCCGCCGGGGGCAACGCGGAAGTCGTATTCCAGATGGCCCTGATTTCCATAAAAGAGAAGATCGATTCCAGGATAAACGCTGGCGTAGCGAACGCCTGCAAACTGCGGAATGCCGCTATGCCACTTCTGCGGATCATTGCCCAAAATGTAATTCGTCTTACCGGGGAGCGGGTTGGTCCCGGAGGTGACCACGGCCGGGTTGGCGCCCACCAATTTCATGCGCACCCAGCGCTCGGCTACTTGCTTCCTGGATGACGTCGCGGTTTGCAAGGAAAGCGTAGCTCCGGCGGAATCGAGAAACAATCCATACCCTGCGCCGCGCGCGAGGAATTTTACATTCGGATCCGCCTGGCCTTGGTTCGCTTCAAAGATGAGCGGCAATTGATCGAGAACGGAGGGGGCATTGCGATTGGAACGCAGAGCTTCTAACTGATTCGAACGCAGTGAGGCTGGATGCACGGAAGACCGGAGGATGCCGGAAAAGGGCAACGCGGGCGCCTGCGCCACCGCCTGCTGAGCATGCCGGCGCAAACCGGACAGCAAAACCGCAGCTGCTGCCAGCAAGGCGAAAATCGCCGCAAAGAGAAAAAGGCTCACGCGTAGAGAGCCTGCTCGATTCCTCGTTGCGCCCGCTGAACTTTCCTTCCCACGGCCCATACCCATTACGCTGTTCCTCCGAGTCGCGCACGTCGTTTGGAGAGAGTAGAAGCGGCGCGAGCGAGGCCGAACCCGGCTCCGGCAACGCCGCCCGCTGAGTTGTCATTTTGAACTGGCGGAAAACAAACAACTACTTAAACATCCGATGGTTAGCCAAGTCAAGCCAAGGACGAAAGCTTTTCCGTTCCAACCTCGCGAAGTTGCTTTTGCTTTTGTCATCGGGATCTCATGGGCAAGGTTGCGCAGAAGCCCTGGGTGCGCAGCAAGCTCGCTTGGGGATGTGTGATGCATCGCCGGTACGGAAAAGATGCCGCGCATGGCACGAAAGTGGATGAAGCAGATTGCAGCTTTGCCCTCGGATGTTATCGAGTCAACTCCCAGAGTCTTTTTGCTCTTGCAAACAGCCAACAAATCTATAAATTGATGGTAGTAAGCGCCTGCCGAATGGGGCGGAGGGCCTGAATCTCTCCCAGCTGTGAATTTGTTCCCTATCAGTCGTCATAATTAGTTGTTGCGGAATCATCGTTAAGAATGTTCTTGCAAACGACGCAGGGGATGCAACCGGGCTCTGAGGAACGGCGGATGATGCGGCGCTTTGATATGCGCCTTCCCGCTATCGTCCGCCTCGACGCAGAAAACGAATTCCACACCGAAACCCAGAATGTGAGCGCCCGCGGCGTCTTCTTCTACCTGAACCAGCCGGTCTCAACCGGCACACGCTGCGAAGTCACGCTGACCTTCCCGCCCCATATCACGCTGACGGACGCGGTGCGCGTGCGCTTTACAGCGCGCGTTATCCGCGTAGAAGCGCCGCTACCCTCCGCACGCACCGGAACCGCGGCTGTGATCGAAGACTATCAATTCCTTAAATCGACCGGCAGCTCGGATTTTCTGGATGCGCTGACGCGGGAAATCACGAACTGAAAAGCAGCACTTGGCGCTCGCGATTACCGTGGGATTTCTAGCCGCGGATTACTCTCTGCTTCAGAGGATTGCGGCCATCGCGCGGGGGCTGCCTACTTTCCCAATTCCTTCTGCCGCTCTCGCAGGCGGGCGTAACGCCGGACCAGCGTTCCTATATAAAACACGTGAATCAGCCAGGTCGCAGTGTAGGCGGCGTAAAGGAATTTCACCGAATTCATTTTGTACTCCGGCTTACAGGAATTCTTGTTGAGGCATTCGACCCGGCAGGCAGCCCAGAACCATTCAAAGATTCTAGCGCCTCCGCTTCATCCACTTCGCGCCGCAGCCTTTCCAGGTTGTAGCGCGACCAGCAAATCAGGGATGCGAAGCAGAGGAACGCCATCCAACTGAGCAGAAGAACATGCAACATCCGCGGATCGATCGATCCCCCGCCGCCGATCACCGGCTGCGGATGCTGGGTGCGGAAGAACCAGATGGAAAAATAAACCTGCGGCACATCGAGCGCGCCGAAGACGGCGAGCACAGCGGCGAGCTTCTGCGTCTGGGCGCTATCGGAAAACCGCCGCAAAACCAGGTAGCTTACATAGATGAGCCATAGCACCAGCGTGGATGTGAGGCGAATATCTCCCGGCGCCCACCAGATGCCCCACACCGGCCGCGCCCAGATAGGGCCGGTCACTAAAACCACGGTGCAGAAGACCACGCCTACTTCAGCCGCGGTCAGCGCCAGCATGTCGAGCTTTTGACCGGGAAAAAGTTTTCCAACAAGAAAATAAAGCCCAACGATGATCAGCGCGGTCGTGGCCACCGAACTGGGGTACATCCCCGTCGGCAGTTGTGCCTTTACCTGCGGAAAGAAGGGCGCGATGAAACCGATGATGCCCACGACAATCACAATCCAATTCACTACGCGTTTCGTCGAGGGCTTGGCGTTGGCAAGAAACTGCACGGAAGCGACAAAGTTGATGAAGAACAGCAGAAAAGCCGTCCATGCCGACGGCACATGATAATAAATGATTCGATAGACGTCGCCCTGCAACGCGTCAGTGGGCGCGATAAACATCGCCAGGTAGAAAGCGTAGGCGAGGAAGATCGCGGTCAGAACCGCCAGGATGGGAAATAACTTAGATGTCATTCCGAGCAAGCCTCTTTTGCGCAGCGAGGAACCTGGGCGAGCCGCGCAAAGTGGCGCGTCCTGTGCGCCGCGAAGAGGCGCGTTCGGCTCGCATCCTATTCCGCCTGCAACACCGTTTCAAACAACCCCAGACAAGCAGTAGTAAACACTACATCATAAGTGAGAAGCAACACGATGTAGAAGTGAGCCGAGTTCTCGCCGGTAAGAATATTCGTTGTCGCCGCAACCATGCCGAGGACGGCAGGAATGGAAACTGGAAACAGGAGCAACGGCAGCATCAATTCGCGGCTGCGGGTTCGCAAGGACATGGCAGCGAAAAACGTTCCATTTACCACCAGCGCCCAGGTTCCGAGCAGCGCCACGGGAATCAACTGCCACGCCGGGCCCAGCACGTGCAGGTTATAGAAGATAACGAACAGAGGCGCCATCAGAGCTTCGAGAACGCTGACAAAAATAAAATTGCCCAGCACCTTCGCGAGAAACAGCGCCGTCGCCGGCGCCGGAGACACGCGGTATCCGTCGAGCACCTGATTGCGCAACTCGCGCGCCCAGGTTTGATTAAGAGCCACCACCGCGGCAAATAAGAACGCGACCCAGACGAGACCACCGACGATATGGCGCGATTCTTCAGCCAACGGATCAAACGAAAACACGAAGATCACCACCACCAGCAGCGAGAAAAACAGCATGGCATTGAGCGCGTCCTTCGAGCGCCACTCGAGGCGGATGTCTTTGGCGAGAGTGGCCAGCGTGATCGACCAGAAGCTCATGGTTGTTTCGCCGGGGTAGTCCGCGCATCAAAATGCGGGGTGCGATTTATGATCTGCCCCGCCTGCATCCATACAAATTCATCGGCCACGCCATCGAGCAGCGGGGCCTGATGGGTGACCAAAAAAATCGTCTTGCCCGAGTCACGCATCGTTTTGAGCAAGCTGACCATTTCGCGTGCCGAGTGCACGTCAACGTTAGAAAACGGCTCATCGAGTAACAGGATTTTCGGGTCGTGCAGAATCGCCCGCGCCAGCGACATGCGCTGCCGCATACCCTGCGAGTACTGTCCCACGGGCCGGGACAAGTCGGGATCGAGTCCCACGTCGCCGATCACCCACCGGCAGCGGTCATCGCCGCTAATGCCGTACAGCCGCGCAACGTAGCGCAGGTTCTCCATGCCACTCATCTCGTCGTAGAGCAGCGACGGATGCGCCATGTAGCCGATCTCATGGCAGACCTCATGCGGAGGCTTGCCGAGAATCGAAACCGTGCCTCGCGTGGGATGCGCCAATCCCGCCAGCGCACGCAACAGCGTAGTCTTCCCTGCCCCGTTGTCACCGAGGATCACGTGAAATCTGCCTGCTTCGAAGTCGGCGTTCACGCCGCGCAGCGCCGCAAACCGGCCAAACTGCTTGATGACGTTGCTGAGACTGACGGCTGATAGGCCAGCGGGCGCAATCGCGGAGGAGCTCACGGCCGAGGCTCGAGAGGAGTTAGGTTTCCAGCAGCCACAGCATCGAATCTAAGGATTTCGAGGAGTTTTTGCAAAGCCAGGGAGCCGAGGGAGTCAACGCGAACGGGGCACTCCTGAACCAAGGCGCCATTGGTGAATATATGCCGGGGGCCGGTTAGCCGGACCCCGGCACGATGTCGGGCCACTTTACTGGGTTAACCTTCTTCTTGCGGGACTGGCCGCCGGGCTGTGCGGCCTTGCTAAGCCCTGCTTCTTGATTAGCGGGGTCGCGCAGGTATCGGTATTTGATGTCAACACCTGAGTAATCACGTTGTAGTAGGTACCGTTAGGAGTGGCAGTCGCCGGCGGGTCGATCAGCACGCCTGCGCAGGCCCCATTGATTGTGTTGCTTGAAACCGTGTCGGTGGGTAAAGCGTCACCGCACCCGGCAGCCACGTTCACGCCAGACTCATCCGCAACGTTAATGGTGTTGCTTCTCGCGGTCGAGAGGTTGGCACACAGCACGATTCCGTCGTATATGTGAGTCGCCGTAATCGCGTTACTGGTTACGGTCGCGTTGTCAGTATCGCCGGCGTTTATGCTTTCTAAGTAGACCCCGACGTTACTGTTGCTGATGGTGTTGCTTGTGATTGTGGGGGCGTAGGATTCAATGACCAATACGCCAGTTGCGGCATATGAGCCCACGGTATACCAATTTCCATCTATCGTGTTGCTCGTGACGCTGCCGTTCGCTCCATACAACTGGATTCCGTTTTGAGCATTGTCGTTCACCGCCCCGGCTCCCATGACTGTGTTGTGTTCGACAGTCACATTTACGTTGCTCGTCTCTGCGGTTGGGGTGCCATTGGCTGTGATTCCGTTCTTGTCATAGTCGTGCACGTTGTTGTAGCTGATGGTCACCGTGGAGTTGCCCGCAGGCGACGGATTGGGAGGGACGCTTGTCGTGCCGCTCTCCACGTAAATGCCCAGGCCGCCCTGGCAGCCAAAACCGTTGATGACCTGAACGTGGAGAACGTTGTTCCGCGTGACGGTCCCGTCGGCGTTTTGATAGAAAATCCCAATGGGATCCTGGCCGCAGACGGTGTCATTATTGGTGCCGTCCATGGTTAGGTCCTCGACGGTAGCGGTCGCGTTCTGCACCAGCACCATCGCCTCAATTGCCGGCCCACCGAAGGTACTGGTTGCATTTGCGACCAAGCCTCCCGCCGGAGGCGTAATAATCGCGGCGTCTGAGGTCACGCTAGCCACCCCCTTCAGGATTACGTTCTTCCCAATAATCTGGACCTGCTCGGGGTAAGTACCGGGGCAAACGTAGATCGTCGTGGTTCCAGAAAGCGGGGCAGCATTTACGGCGGACTGAATGGTCGAGAAATTGGTGTAATGCGGCTCGCATCCTCCCACCGCGAGGGTAGTCGCAAACGTCGGCGAAGCCGCCAGAAGCAAACCAGCGGCCAGAACCCAACATGCTAGATTCATTTTCATGATTTTCCTCCACAGTGATTTTGATATCCCGTATCTCTTGAACAACCTGGAAAACGTGATTACGGTTCTCGGCAAGGACTCCCAAAGAAGCGGAAGCTGTTACGGCAGCTTGATGGGAGCGTGCAGATACACTCGTTGGAAATCTGCCGGGAGAAAGTGCTGTCTGATTGCTACCTGTGGTCTGAAACTACCTGGGATCTGAGTCTTAGAGATGACTCGCCCACAGCCTATTCCCGAGCGATTAAGGAAGTCAATCTGAAAATAAGCCGTCCCGAAGCCCGCTATCGCGATTATGGAAGAAACCTGATTCGGGCGACACTTGACGGGATTCGTCGATTCAATTCGCAACCGCGGCAGGCTGTTGCACCTGGGTCATGTTTTTGGGCGGAGTACTGGCAGGAACGCCATTCGTTCCCGGTTGCGGCGCGTACTTCGACGCGCACTTGGCCTGCAACTGCTTGGCGTGAAAAACGCCGTCATGGCCAAAGCTGCCATCGGCAAGGGCTTGGGAATCGTCCTTGAATGTGTCGGGAGGGGCCTCGGTCCCGGTGTAATCGACGGCCAGCAACTGATCCTGCTCGATCAGCACGAACTGTACGTGGGTTCCCGTGCGCTTGATCGAACCGGGCTGCACGTTGCCCGCGACGCGCAGGCGCTTGCTGTAGGCGCTGTTGCCCATCTTGTGCAGTTCGCTGATGGTGACGTAATACGATTTGCTATCCTGCACGCCGGTGTACGCGAGATAACCGAGCAGCAACAGAATTACAACTGTCGCCGAGCCAAATTTAAGATAGGTTTTCGCCTGGCTAGACATGGAGACACCCCACCGGAACACTCTGTTCCTTCAAACTGTACGCGACAGCGGCCGTAGAATCAAGGTACGGA
>JASIKQ010000645.1 GCA_030049565.1 Candidatus Sulfotelmatobacter sp. | reverse complement strand
AGGCTGGGAGCTGACGGCTGATAGCTGGTCCCTTGAACTCCGAATCCATCCGCGAACTCTTCGACCAGGTTCGCCGCGGCAAAGTTACTCCGGACGATGCCGTCGCGCGCCTGCGACATCTGCCCTTCGAAGATCTGGGCTTCGCTAAGGTCGATCATCATCGCGCTCTGCGCGCCGGGATGCCCGAAGTAATTTTTGGAGAGCGCAAGACGCCGCTGCAAATGGCGGAAATTTTTGCGCGGCTGGCGAAGCATGGAGGCAACATTCTCGCCACCCACGCCGACGAGAAGCAGTTCGCCGCCGTAAAGAAAAAAGTGCGCGCGGTGCAGTATCGCGAACTGGCGCGGGCCATTGTGCTGCAGCGGGATTCGAAACCCTACGGAAAGGGAATGATTGCTGTGGTTTCGGCTGGAACCAGCGACATTCCGGTGGCTGAAGAAGCGCTCGTAACGGCCGAACTGATGGGAAATGATGTGGAGCACTTCTACGACGTGGGCGTTGCGGGAATTCATCGTTTGCTTGCGAATCGCCAGGCTTTAACCAAGGCGCGCGTGGTAATTGTCTGCGCCGGAATGGAGGGCGCGTTACCCAGCGTGGTTGGCGGTTTGGTCGGAGTTCCGGTCATCGCCGTGCCGACGAGCATTGGCTATGGCGCGTCATTCAAGGGATTGGCCGCGCTGCTCGGCATGTTGAATTCCTGTGCCTCCAACGTGAGCGTTGTGAATATTGACAATGGATTTGGCGCGGGCTATGTTGCGTCGCTGATTAATCGGCTGCCCTGACGCCCCTAGCGCGTAACTTTCTTGATGCTCAGCGGCAGCTACTCGATCGCTAAGTACCTCCACTCTAATCCGACGGCCACATACATTTGTTGTTCTTGACCTATCGCCGCACTCTTCTACTTAGTTACTTACGGAATATTGCGCTTTGATTATTCATAACTAAGTTATAAGCGTAGATGGAGGACATATAAGTATGGCGCGCACACAGACGCTCTTTTCGCCCGTTGGCATGCCTGGACTCGGGACGGATGCTTACATCTCGCCGGGGACGCCAAACCAGTGGGATGAGTATTTCGCGATTATTGCCGAGGCGGCAGCACAGAAGTCAAAGGACCCAAAGTGTCAAGTGGGGGCGGTGATTGTGTCGGCCGACAACATCGTCTTAACTACCGGGTTTAATGGACTTCCGCGAGGGGTTCACGACGACCCAAAGATTCTCGACGACGTGTATGAGAAGTTAAAAGTTGTTTGCCACGCCGAACAGAACGCAATCATAAATGCGGCCCGGATGGGCATTTCGGTACGAGGGGCGTCCATTTACACCACCAAGTTTCCCTGCCTCGCCTGTTGCAACGCGATCATCCAGGCCGGAATGACACGAATTTACACATCAGATTACCGCTACTGGGACGATGATCCGTTCGATGGAAAAGAAGACGGTAACCACTGGCGCAAAAGGCGTCTGCTTCGCGAAACGCATATCACCGTCGACGCTCCAAACCATCCCGAATATTCCTACAGGATTAGGATACGGAAGAGGCGACCGCGCGGAACCAAGAGCGCTCTCAGGAACGGGACTCGTTAATCTCTAGAAGGAGGCCCATGTTATTTGCAGTAAAAGGGCGCGGCTTGCGCCGCGCTGGTTCACCGCTACATCAACCTACATTCCAGGCTGATCTGCTGCATTGCCTTTCACTACCAACTTGTTATCGACACTAAACGCCCCGGGAATTTGGCCTGCTCGCAGACCGGCGACCGTCTTATCCATCGTGCTGTCAACCACGCCATAGAGAGTCACGTGTCCATTCGCGACGATGATGCGAATCGGACGCGCGGGATCGATCGCATACTTGCTCAGCACAGGATCGCGATAGATGGCGCGAGCGGTTTGCAAGCGCAGGCCGTCATCGAACTGGGAAACCGGCTCGACATTAATGTTGCTGATCACGTCCCTTACGCCGGGCATGTTGTAGATGTCGGCGAGGGCTTCGTCGCGGCCGGTGCCGGTGCGGTCTTCACCTTCTACCGTGACCACGCCGTCTTTCACCCCGATGGCGAAGTAATCGAACGTGCTGTCGTAGCCAGTGCGCACGTAAGTGAGTTTGGTGGCCAGCTTCTGGCCCAGTTGCTGGTCGGGAACATTCGGAGCGACAACCGTGATCAGGTCACGCACACCCTGCACCTCGGCCGTTTTGCGGGCAAGTTTGGCCGCATCCATCTTGCGCTGATAAAGATCTACCGTGCCTGTGAGCGTGACGATGCCGTCTTCCACGCTCGATTTCACATTGCGAAACTGCGCTTTGGCGGCCAGCTTCTGGGAGACTTTCGTCTCGATTTGATTGTCATAGCGGGTTGCAGCCTCGTTCTGAGCGGCAAGCGTCGCGCTCAGCACGCCCACAGCCAGCAAAGATCCCGCTGCCTTCATAAAACTCTTTGCAGTCATAAGGTCACCTCCGACCCCAGTTGACAAATCTTTACGATTTAACCGTGTGGTTAATTGATTCGCAATAAAGTGAACACCGGTCTGGCAAGGAAGTTGCGGGAGAACTTGATGGGGAAGTTTCTACCGGCGGCGCTTTGCTGAGCGGGACCGTTTTGACAGTTTCGGCTGCCTAGCGCTGGCGCCCCGTTCCCGGAAGACGCGCGCAAAAATCTTATCCACGTTCCTGACCTGTCGCGCCAAATCGAACGCATATTCAATCTGTTTGCGCGGCACCTTGCGGGTGATTTCCTTATCGGCGAGCACCAGCTGATGGAAATCTAAATCTTCTTTCCATGCCCGCATTGCGTGACTCTGTACGATCCGGTAAGCGTCTTCCCGAGAAACCCCATGCTCGACCAGATCAAGCAGCAACTGTCCGCTGAAAATCAGCCCGCGCGTGCTCTCCAGATTAGCCTTCATGCGCTTGGGATAAACCAACATGGTATCGATGAGATGGCTGGTTTTGCTCAGCAGATAGTCGATGAGAGTGGTGGAGTCGGGCAGAATCACACGCTCGGCCGATGAGTGCGAGATGT
>JASIKQ010000644.1 GCA_030049565.1 Candidatus Sulfotelmatobacter sp. | reverse complement strand
CAAGCCGCTCGATCCCGATGACATTGCGCACCTTGTGCAGAATGCGCTGGCGCACAAGCGGGCGAAGCAGGAGAACGTGTTGCTGCGCGAAGCCGTGGCAGAAACCGCGCGGCCCACCGACCTGATCGGACAGAGCAACGCCATGCGCAAAGTCTTTGAGGCCATCGAAACCGTCGGCCCGACGGATGCAACTGTGCTCATCACCGGCGAAAGCGGAACCGGCAAAGAGCTGGTGGCGCGGGCCATTCATCAGGCCAGCCCGCGCAAGTTTCATCCGCTGGTTGCCATTCACTGCGGCGCGCTGACCGAAACCCTGCTGGAAAGCGAACTCTTCGGCCACGAAAAAGGCGCGTTCACGGGAGCGCAATATCGCAAGAAAGGCAAGTTCGAGATCGCGGAAGGGGGAACGGTTTTTCTCGATGAGATCGGCGACATCACTCTAAAAACCCAGACCGATCTGCTGCGCGTGCTGCAAGAGCGGGAACTCACTCGCGTAGGCGGCAATCAGATCGTCAAAGTCGACTTCCGCTGCATCGCGGCGACTAACAAAGACCTGGAGAAATTAATCGAAGAAGGGAAGTTCCGACCCGACCTTTTTTACCGGCTTAATGTATTCCGCATCGAACTGCCGCCGCTGAGCGCGCGGCGCGAAGATATTCCTTTACTGGTCGATCACTTCATCAAGAAATTTTCGCTAGCGATGAACAAGCGCATCACCCGGGTGTCGCCGGGGGCGATGACGCAATTGCAGCGCCAGCCCTGGGTGGGCAACGTGCGCGAGCTGGAAAATGCCGTAGAGCGCGCCATGGTCGTCGGCCAGGAGCCGGAGTTGCGCGAGGGCGACTTCGTCTTCAAGCTGCCGGGCGGCGCCACGGGCAAGAAGCTGGAGGAGATGGAACGAGCCCACATTCTGCGCGTGGTCGAGGAGTGCGGAGGCAACCAGAGCCATGCTGCCGAAATCCTCGACATCGACCGCGTCACGCTCTATCACAAGCTTAAGAAGTATGGCTGGTCGCGGCCTGGGGCGAAAGCGGAGGCGGCCAAATCCGATTCGGCCAAGTCTGATTCCTCCAGAGACGACGCAGCCAAAGCCGACTCGTACAAAGCCAACGAAGTCGCCCGATGAAGGTGCGCGATGAAGCTGCTGCACCTGCTGCCGATCGGGAACGTCGATGACAGGTTGCTTGGCGACTTGCGCGTCGAACTGGCAGAAACGTTCGACGCAACCTGCCAGGTCCTTCCTGGGCGGCTCGACCCTGAGTTCGCCTTTCACGGCGAGCGGCAGCAGTATCATTCATCGGAAATTTTGCGCACCATGCAGAGCTATGTCCCGGCCGATTCGTGGCGCATGCTGGGAGTGGCGGAGGTCGATCTTTACATTCCCATCCTCACCTTTGTTTTTGGCGAGGCGCAGATGGGAGGGCCCTGCGCGCTGCTTTCCACGCACCGCCTGCGGCAGGAGTTCTACGGCCTCCCTCACGACCGCGAGCTATTTCGCCAGCGCGTGATCAAGGAAGCGGTGCATGAAGTTGGCCACACCCTTAACCTGACTCACTGCCAGGATTACCGCTGCGCCATGGCTTCTTCCCACGCCGTCGAGTGGATTGACCTGAAGGAGAGCGTGCTGTGCGGGAACTGCCGCGGGGCGGTGTTGCGGCCTGAGTCGGTGGTGACGAATCGGTCTTAGCTCTTAGCGGCTAGCTGTCAGCTATTAGCTTTCAGTTTCATCCTCTCGGCGGTGTTAAGCGGCGACGGTGTGGCGGATTTTGCGTGCTTTATTGGCGAGCGAGGGTTTCATTAGTTCGACTGACACGAACCTACATGTGCCTTTGGCAGTTCGCGGCTGACGGCGGCGCGCCTTCATCTGCTAATCCCTAGCAGGTAAATAAGGCATGTTCCTCTTCTGCGGCAAGATCGACTGAGGCGTATTGCCAGAGGCAGATTTCGTTGCCGTCAGGGTCTTCGAACGAGCCCAGCACGCCCGTGCTTTTGTCGATTGCGTGGTGGACAAGCACTCCCCTGGCCTTCAATTCCTGCAAGGCTTCTTCGACGTTTTCGACGCGCAGGCAGAGGCGCGCGTTGCCGGCGTGCTCAAGCTTCGTTTTCGCGGCGGAGGGGACAACTTCAAACAGAACGCCATCGAGATCGAAGCGGGCGACGACGTCGCGCGAAACGAAGCGGAAGCCCAGAATGTCACGATAAAAATGAATAGCCAGATCGACGTCAGAAACGTAATAGAACACGCAGTCAAAATGGAATGTCATGGCAGACCTCCAACTACGCGGCCCGAGGCAAGGCAGCCTTCGGCGGTTCAAGCTTACCGGCGCCCAGCAATTGCGTGCGAGCCTGCTTGAGAGCAATGGCAAACAGAGCTAAATAGACCGCTCCTGCGAGCACGCAGGAACCGAATACGGCGGCGGTGAAGTTAAACAGAAAGAATTCCTCCGCAGCGCGTGAGAGATATAGTACGGCGGCCAGCGCCAGGACCGCGCGGCCAAGGCCGGTGCCGAGCAGTTCCTTCCCATGAAAGAACGAGGCGTAGGCAAAGAAAAAGATGAACAGAACGCCGCCCACATTGAGCGCTTCCATCAGAGCACGGTATGGAGCAGCGAGCTGAACGAGATTATGGATCCGATAACCCAAAAGCAAATGGAAGAGGAAAAATACGGTATTCAAGACGCCACCTGCGGCTAGCAATGCCTTCGACATACGATAGCTCCTTCCGCGAGGAGGTGGACAATTGCAGCTTATCGCTTGCCGGGCTGCATGCAAGGACCATAATCACCGGGCATGGTGACGGCCGGATACTCAGCCGGGAGCGGCTGGAATGGTGGGCTGCCCATGTCGATGCGACTATGCGATGAAGAGTTCCCGGGCGGGCAGGCGGCGAACGGCCACGAACTGTCTGAAAGAAACCGCTATTGTCTGGTGACTTTAGGAACCTGTGAGCGCAAAGGTTCGCTCTTTACAATTTCAAGCATGAAGTCCACCCCAAGCGTGAAGTCGATAGTCGGATGGCTGCCTTTTCTGCTCATCGCGATCTCCGTAGTGGGACTGGTCTACTACTTCCTGATCCGCTGACGTTGTCAACCTCAGACAGCGCACAGCGGCGTACCGGACTTGGGAGTCTTTGCGCCCCAAGCGCCCCGGCTGGCAGGTGGGGCCAGTTCGGGTGGACGGCGAGCGGCCTAGTGGGACATACTAACCAAGCAAGAGCGTCACATCGCCGAAATCACACGAGGAGCGAAGCCCATGTCAGCACCCAGCCGCCGCCCGGAGATTCGCCGGCGCCGCACTCGCAAACATAAGATTGCCAGCCTGCGCAAACGCATCGCTGCGGCCAAGAGCGATAACGACCGCAGCCGTTTGAGCGCCAAGCTGCACAAGCTCGCGGTCGCGTCACCGGGCCAGCCATTGGTGAAATAAGAGTTCTATCGCGCCGAAGAAAAGCCTGCAGCGCATAGCCCACAAAGAACGGTCGGGGAACGCGCACCTCCAAAAGAAGCTGGCCAAAATCCTCGCCCCGACTAGACGCCGCTCAGAAGTCGAAAACTACAAGCCGCGGCCGCGGACGATGGTTTTTTTCACTTTTCCATCTGAGGTGAGAGCGACAAAGTTTGCTTCGGCGCCGGGGGCCAGGGTGCCATGTCGCGACAGGCCGGCGGCAGAGGCGGGATTCAGCGTGGCGGCGCGGAGTGCGTTCTGTAAACTCCAGCCTGCGAAGGCCATTACATTGTGAACTGCCCGGTCCATGGTGAGGACGCTGCCGGCGAGTTTTCCGTGCGCTGTGCACTTTCCCTCTTTTACTTCCACCTGAATCGGGCCTAACTGGTAGGTTCCATCGGGCATGCCGGCTGCGGCGGTCGCATCGGTGATCAGCACGGAGCGTTCAAGTCCCTTGGCTTGCAGAAAAAGCTTCACCACTTCGGGCGCGATGTGAATGCCATCGGCGATGATGTCGGCGCTGAGCTGGGGGTTGGTGAGTACTTCCGTGACGATGCCGGGATCGCGATGATCGAGCGGCCGCATGGCGTTAAAGGTGTGCGTGGCATGGCGTGCGCCGGCTTGCACCGCGGCGTGGGCCGATTGGAGTAACGCATCAGAGTGGCCGATACTGACCAGCACCTTGCGGCTCGCAGCTTCGGCGATGACGTCGGGCGCTCCAGGGAGTTCGGGAGCGATGGTCATCATACGCACATGACCGCGGGCGGCCTGCCAGAGACGATCGAAAGCTTCGGGCGTTGGGTCGAGCAAATATTCGGGAGGGTGCACGCCCCGCCGCTTATGGCTAAGGAACGGGCCCTCCAAATGGATGCCGACCGGTTTGGCCTGGGCTTCATCTTTCGCAGCGGTGTGTTTGGATACAGGATGTTCTGCGGCTTCTATGGCATCGGCTAGGCGGGACAATGACTGGCACGTCTCTTCAAGTGGCGCGGCAACCGTGGTTGGAAAGTAAGCGGTGACCCCGTGTTGGGTGAGGAAACGATTCAGGCGCGGCAGTTCGGAAAGCGAAGAGCGCATGACATCAATGCCTGCGCCGCCGTGCAGGTGAATGTCGACGAATCCCGGAGAGAGAATTGAGTCTTCGAGGTCGACCAGAGTCGCATTCTTTGGAACTTCCTGCTGGGTCCGTGAAGAAATTGCCGGGACGATGCCATCCTCGATAAAAAGCAAAGGATCATCGATCTTTTCTTGCGGCGTATAGAGACGTTTCGCGGAGACGACGATCATAGGCACTGAACCGGGGAATCTTCGACAGCGCCACAACTGCAGCGTCATCGGCTGTATTGATTCTTCTTTTTATCCTCGTGTCGCTCGATGCCCAGCTGGATAAGCCGGTCGATTAACTCGGAATACTCGAGCCCAGAAGCGGCCCACAGCTTGGGATACATGCTGATGGCGGTGAATCCGGGCATGGTGTTGATTTCGTTCACGTAAATCTTGCGCGTGGTGGGATCCATCAGAAAATCCACCCGCGCCAGGCCGGAGCAATCGACGGCTTTGAATGAGCGAATCGCGAGCTCCTGAATTTTCTTTGTTTCGGCTTTCGTGAGCTTCGCTGGAATGATCAGCTCCGAGCCTTCGTCCAGATACTTCGCGTCATAGTCATAGAATTCTTTAACCGGAACGATTTCGCCGGGGATGGAAGCTATGGGATCGTCGTTGCCGAGCACTGAGCATTCGATTTCGCGCGCCTTATTTTTCTTGCCGCCCACGCCCTGCTCGATGACGATCTTGCGATCGAATTTTGCGGCCTCTTCGATGGCGGGGCCAAGTTCTTTGCGGTTGTGGGCCTTGCTGATGCCCACCGAGGAACCGAGATTTGCCGGCTTTGCGAACACAGGATACTTCAGCTTGCTTTCGACAAGCTTTGCCACTTGCTTTGGCTCTTT
>JASIKQ010000643.1 GCA_030049565.1 Candidatus Sulfotelmatobacter sp. | reverse complement strand
TTGGCGAAGTTGCTGGGAAAGCAGGACGTCAATTTTGTAAGCGAAAGGATTTGCCGATGCTTTGGACCATTGCGGTAATTCTGTTAATTCTCTGGTTGTTAGGCATGGTCAGTTCGTACACGCTGGGTGGATTCATTCACATCCTGCTGGTTCTGGCAGTGATCGTAATCTTGATCCGCCTGATTCAGGGGCGGAGCCCGGTAGCCTGACGCAAGTTCAAACCAGAAACTCAGGAGGAAAAGTCGTGAACAAAGACCAAGTGAAAGGCAAGGTAAAAGACATTGCCGGCCGCGCGCAGCGCCAGGCAGGAGAATGGACGGGAGACGATGAAATGCAAGTGCACGGCGCCGTGAAACAGGCGGAAGGCAAGCTTCAGAATGCCTGGGGCAATGTGAAAGATGCCGCCAAGAAGACGGCGGAGCGCGAGAAGACAGATCGCCATGCGACAGATGAGCACTTGGAACGGGAAGAAGAAACCGACATCCGTTTGCGCAAGACGAGTTAGTTTTGTAAGCCGGCGAATTCGAGGGCTGCGGCCTTAATCGGCGGCGGCCCTTGATTTTTCTGCATTGATTTTCTGCATTGAAGGCGTAGTAGATCCTACAGCCGAATGCTTTCTTAGACTTTCCAGAGCTGGGCCAAAGCACGGGCTGCATCCGACAGGGCGCGTTTTTCCGTGTCTTGGTTGGGAGAACGCAGGATCTTTGCGCGGGGAACGATTGGGGTACGATGGTTCGACTTTCTTTGAGCCGCGAGATCGGCCTGATGGATCTCGCGAACCGCATTTTCGAAGGCGCGTCGTAGATCTTCAGGAGATGTTGTAAGTGGAGTTTCGAGACGGCGTGTGGAGAATTTATATGCCACCGGGAGTGAGTCACCTTTCCGCACTGCCCGCACCTTAAAAGACATGAAGCGGGGTAACAATACCGTGCAAGTCCCGGTTGTAGCTCGAATTTGCCGTATTGGGGAATTAAGGCCGATCTAAGGATTCTTGCAGAATATGCCAGCACACCGGCGTGGGCAGCCGTTCACCCAATGTCCCTACAGCCGAGACAGCAAAGCCTTTAGGCTGGAAGAATGAGGTTACGCTGCAATGCGAAAATCCAGACAATTCTGGAGGGCATGCAGGGCGTAGAGGGCGTCGTCGAGCGCCTGGTCCTCTTCAATGGTATCGCCGCCGGCAGCGAACAGCTCGCGGGCGCGAGCGACGATGGCTTTTTCGGCATCTGCAATGCGGGCCGGGATCCGCTCTTTCTCGCTCTCAAACAGGGCTGCGGTGTAAAGCTCGCGCCAGCATCGCACGCAAATGGGGGATGGGGATGGGTTGTCATAAATACCTCATTGTAGCTCATTGTTCTCGGGTGGATGTCCGCAGAAATTCCTGAAAAGAATGTAGTCATGGATTCGAGAAGCCGCCATAGGGTGAACTCCGTAGTTGTGCTTGTGGATAACGTCTGCCGAGGAGAAACTCGAAGAAAGGAAGGATGGATAGTGGCCGGTGCGAAAAGCCTAATGAGGCCCCGGCGTGTCGGCCGGGACCCTTAGAAGGCTTGGTGCAACGCGAAACAGGCTAGGAAGCGCGGCGCTGACGATTCTCGTTTTCCTCGTCCTCGCTGCTTAGACCGCCCTTTTTCGGCTGTTGCTGTCCGGTTTGACCGGTCTGCCCGGATTGCTGACCCCGGCCACCCTGTTCACCGGACTGGCCATGTTGTCCATGTTGCTGCTGGCCCTGGCCGGATTGACCTCCCTGCTGACCTTTCCGTTCCATATCGTCCGCCATAGAAAATTCCTCCTGAGAAAGCCGGTGAAACCCGGGCTTTCTTGATTTTGTCACCTACTGGAACATTAGTTGCAGCGCGTGAGGTTGCGGGTTGGGAAAGAGATTGCTCTTCCCGGCAGGGAGGACTGGCACCGCGGAGTTAGAGGCAGCAAATGGAGCCGTTGGAACGGAATAGCTATTTTCTTTGAGAAGGGAGCAGGTGCCCGTCCTCCCAGTGAACCGGCACCTGCTCGATGGGGGCGTTCGTCGAGTAGGATTTCAGCCTAACTAACCAAATCAAACCTGCCCATACAGTGAATCGTGTATTTTGTGAAAAAACTTGCACTGTCGCAGAATGCAGCCCGGCTCGCAACGTTCTTACCCCTATTTCCGATGTGGAACTAACCTATGCAGATGCCTCATTCTCACGCTGCGGGAATGCGCGCGGCAGAGATCTATTTCCAGCGGGTTACAGGATACCGGGTATGGATTCCCGAGCGGGTGCGCGTGAGGATTAGCCTAACTGGCTGGATGCGCAGGGATTCGGTGCTCCGGCCGCATGGATTTCAGCGCGCCCTCGGGGAAAAAAGTGACCGCTTCGTCTTTTTGGAAGTGAAACATGAAGAAGGGCGATAACGGTCGTTTTGCGTCGCTGCTGTTCCTGGGCGCTACAGTGCCGCTGATGTTCGCGCAAAATCCGCAGCCGGGCCCGTTGCCGACGTTGCAAGCGGTTGGCCCAGAGTTGATTGCATGGTCGGTCCTGCAAAAACCGCAGCCGCTTGCGCAAGCACTGCCTCTGCTGGCACCGCCGGCACAGCAACCAAATCAGAACGATGCGCAGTCTGGGTACACGATTGGGACCGAACAGAGGATGCCTCAATACTTTACGGGGGCAATCGATAAGACCGGCGGCCGCTATGTCTTGCAGGTTTCGCATCATAGCACCTTCGAGCTTGACGACCAGGAGAAAGCAAGGCAGTACGTTGGGTTGCACGTAAGAATTACTGCGACCGTGGACCCCAACGGAGAGACCCTGCACATTATCGCCGTCGAGCCGCTCTCATGGACCTGAGGTGAGTTCAATAGAATGGAGAACGATAAACAAAAGGCAGAATTCCGGAAGAATCGAATCGAGAGCCGGGCACTTCGCGACCTGATGATTTCGCGGCTATCGCTGGCGACGGCAGCCATTGCGGCATGCGCAATTGCAGTATGGCTTGGAGCACTGGGAACAAGCGGACGGGCGAGCGGGGAGCCACCCTCGGTTCAAGCAAGCCCTCAGCCAGTCACCCAGTCGGAAGCCGTGCAAACTTACGAGGGCGTGATTACGGATACGCATTGCGGCGCCAGACATGCTCCCGGCATCGGGCAATCGGCTGCAGATTGCACGCGCCAATGCGTGCATGCGGGGGAACGCTTTGTTCTTATCGACGGCGACTCGGCCTATGTGCTTGAGGGAGACATGATGTTGTTGAAGAAAATGGCCGGCCAGCGGGTTCAGGTAACGGGCAAGTTGAACGGAAGGACGATTGCGGTGACGCACGTGGCAGAAGTCTGAGCCCGGGCACTACCGAACTTCGCAAGGCGGTTCACCACTGACACGCAAAGTCACAGAGAAAAACTTTTAAGATTTTTTGGATTTCACTTCTTTTCTTCTCTGTCACTCTAGGGTGAAAGGGATTGGCATCCAGTGCCGGACTATCGGAAGCGATAACCGGGTTTGAGTTCGCAACGAAAAGCCTTGGATTGGTCAGGGCGAGTTGCAGCGGTGCAATTGGCCCAGCTCAGGAGCAGATCTGGTCCAAGCGGGAAGATGATTGTCTGGCCCGAGACGTCGGCTTCGAGGGTTATGCCTTCCGATTGCGGGGGGAGAGTGAAGCTCAGAGCTGTGCCAAAGATTACCGGGTAAGATTGATACTCGATCTGGCCTACCATGTTGTGAGTGACTTCTGCTTCGACAAGAAACGTGGTTGTGTCGGACCAGTCGCGAACCGTCGCAGTGGCTTTCTCGTTTCCGCTAGAAAAATCTTCGGAATCGATCTGGGTAAACGGGCAAGGGCCGGCGATACAGGAGATGCGGGCATTCTTGAATCCGTTACCGGTTCCGGCGTCGAGAGTAAGGGAGCCGACGGCAGCCTTCCACTTCCCATCTGGAGAGCAAGGGTCTTGTTGGTCGCAGGGGATATTGCCCACGTTTTTCACTTCAAAAGTCTTTGCCTCGCTGCCCACGTTGATGGTAGTGAGGGTCTTGGTGGAATAGCGAACGCGAACGTTGGAAATTACGATTGCGGGTTTGGATGGCGCCACTGGCGTATTGCGCGCGATCGGAGTCATGTGCGCGATGTAAAGCTCGTTCCGAGCGGTTTCCTTGAGGTCGAGTGGCCGGTAGTTTGGGTGGCGGAACTGAAGCGTGATCCGGTCGCCCTTCCTGATTTTCTTGAACAGACGGAGAGAGAAGTAACCGGAGTTATCGGATCTCACCGGGCCATGGGCGAGACCACTGGCGAGGCTGACCTCGACGCCGGCGATGGGCAACTGTTTTCGCACATCGCTGTCCTGCACGAGAACAGCGCCGCTGAGCGTCAAGGGCTGGCGGATGTGACGATAGTATAGGAAGGCCAGGATCGCAATGGCGAGAATAGCCGCGAGGGCGATCAAGAGCGGATGGCCCTTTTTGCCGAACCGCCTTTGTTGGGCTATCGAAGGCTCTGGAGATTTTACGGAAGAGGCCGTAACAATACCTCCGTTTGTGTTTAATAATTCATCTATAGCTTAATAATTCATCTATACCAGATGCGCGTCTCGCAGATGCACAATTAGATGAAAGAACCCCAATCCACGGATCCAACCCGTCGAGTTTTTGCCCGAAGCATGCTGGGTGTGCTCGGGGCTCTGCCGCTGTGCCGTTTGGTTTTCGGCGCTTTGGACAAAGCCCTACCCGCCGCTTCTGGCGCCAAGCCGCAGGGACCAAAATACAGCAGCGTATCTCCGGAAGACGATCAATTTCTGGATGAGCTGGAGCGGGCGACGTTCCAATATTTTTGGGACCAGGCGAATCCGAAGACTGGCCTGGTAAAGGATCGATGCAATACACGGGTGAACGACAACGGAATCGTCGCCAGCACGGCGGCGACGGGCTTCGGACTGACGGCTTTGTGTATTGGCCAGTGGCGAGGCTTTGTGGGCTGGGCGCAGGCTCGGGAGCGGGTTTTGGCTGCGCTGCACAGTTTCTGGGCAAAGCTGCCGAACCACCGCGGCTTCTTCTTTCACTGGGCCGACATTAATACCGGCGAACGAGTTTGGGATTCGGAGGTTTCGTCGGTCGACACGACGATTCTGTTATGCGGAATTCTGACTTGCCGCCAGCATTTTCAATCTCCGGAGGTGCAGG
>JASIKQ010000642.1 GCA_030049565.1 Candidatus Sulfotelmatobacter sp. | reverse complement strand
ATCGCCTGCGGAGCGAATCCCGCCAGCGGCAGTGCTCGCAGATGCTTGAGGAAGCTCGGATAAATTCTGAAGAACGACCATCCCGAAACCGCCGCCGAGAGGCCAGCCAAAACCGCGAAAGCCACTCCGAATCCTCCCGCAAAGGCCCTTTTGCCGATTTTGCTCGGAGACAAAACCAGCGCCACCGCCAGCGGCACTACAATTTGAAACTTAAAAAGTCCGAGCGCAAGCCAGGCTCCCGCCGCAAACCATCGCTGCTCCCGCAAGTTTCTAAATGCCAGAATCAGAAGCAACAACAGCAGTATTGAATCCTGTCCCTGCAAAAGCGACAGCAATACCGGAACAAAACTGAGCGACAGCGCACATAGGATTGGCCAATCCCATCCGTCGATGGCGTTGCCGGAAACAAACCATGTGGCTGCGGCCAGCGACACCAGGCTCAGGATGCACCAGCAAAAATATGCGTATCGCAGCGGAAGCCAACTCACCGCCAGATAAAGCGCAGCTTCAAATGGAGGATGCGTGTAAAGCGTGCCCACCCGTCCCGCGTACGCAGCCTGATATTCGTACTGCACGCCGGCATCGTAGAGTTCGTGTCCGTGGCCGTCGAGCATCATGCGCGCCGCGCAATAAAAATGAGGAAAATCTGTGCCCTTAACAAATGTCAAGGGCCGCGTCCCTGCAAGTCCCGCGACCACGCCCAGGCAGAGAACCAGAATGGCCGTTCTTGCCCACAAGATAGTCGAGGGCCGTGATAGCAGTGATGCAAGCACGCCGCAGTCTACCGAAGCTCGGGACGATTCGCTACCTTCCGTCATCGGACCCAGCAACCCCTTCCCGTTAAGGCCCAATCCTGTCATCATTTGTATCGGCGCCGCCTTTGGGCTTAGCATGACACTGCGCCTTTGCCATGGTCCTTAATACCTTAAGAACTCCGCCGAGCACTGCTTCAGGAGTATTTCCTGCACTGGTGCTGGTGCAGGGGAATGAGCAGAAGAATATTGTCCTCAACCGCACGCCTTTCAGCGTGGGACGCAAGGTCGACAAGGATCTGGTCATCGCCGACCCTCGCGTCTCGCGCGATCACGCCCAGATCGTGCTCGAACCCGAAGGATTTTTCCTCGTCGACCAAGGCAGCAAGCACGGCACGTTCGTGAATGGCGAGCGCATCCAGCGGCAAAAACTAGAGCGCAACGACCGGCTGGAATTTGGCGCCCGCGACACCACCTACGCGATTTTCAATCCGGCCCACGGAACCTCAAACACCGCGCGCGAATTTCTCAGCCAGATTTCCGGCATTCAGATTCCGCAGGGGGAAGCTACAGATCTTGAAAAGCTGACTTTGTTTCTCGAGGCCGCACGCAAATTGAACACGGCGGGGGTCCTCGATGAAATTCTGATGACCATGATCGAGGTCACGCTGCGTCTTACCCGTGCTGAACGCGGCTACGTGTTTCTGAAAGAGGACGATGGCAGTCTACGTCTCGCTGCCGGCCGCAACAGTAAGGGCGAGCCGCTGCTCGACGACAAAACCATTTCGCATTCGGCCCTCGAAGAATCCCTGCGCTCAAACTCGGAATTCCTGCTCACCGATACCGGCAGTTCCATGGATTTGGCTCAGCGCCAGAGCATCGTCGCCTACGATCTTCGCACCGTGATTTGCATCCCGCTGCGCAAGCGGCAGGTACAGGCCACGCGCGACCAGACGCCCGCGCCCAATGCAAATATTTCCGAAGTCACCGGTGTTCTCTATGTCGACTCGCGCTTTGCCTCGCGCGAATTTTCCGGTGTCGGCCATGACATTCTCCGCGCCATCGCGACAGAAGCGGCGTCGCTCATCGAAAACGCCCGCCTGGTGCAGGCTGAAGAGGAAGCCCGCCGTTATCAGCAGGAGTTGACTATCGCCGCCACCATCCAGCAGCGGCTCATGGAGGTAAAAATTCCAGAAGTTCCTTTCGCCAGACTGCGCGGCAAAAATCTTTCTTGTAAAGAAATCGGTGGAGACTTTTTCGACGCGGTCAACACTAAAGAAGGCCTCGCCGTGGTTCTCGCTGATGTAAGCGGCAAGGGAGTCTCTGCTGCGCTGCTCGCCTCCACCCTGCAAGGCATGATTTATTCTCACCTCAGTTCCGGCATGCCTCTGCTCGAAGTGGTTACCGCCGTAAACCGCTTCTTCACCGAAAAGTTGGTGGGAGAAAAATACGCAACCGTTTTGTTAACCCGCCTGCGCAAAGACGGGGAGCTCGAATATGTGAACTGCGGCCACGTTCAACCCCTGCTGGTCTGCGGGGACGAGATCATCCGTCCACCACACGGCAATGTTCCGGTTGGGTTGCTGCCCGACGCCACCTTCGAAAGCGCCCGCTGCCAGCTCAATTCCGGCGATCGATTCATCCTGGTAACCGACGGCGTCACCGAAGCCGAAAATCCCAAAGGCGATTTTTTTGAAGATTCACGCCTCGAAGCCGCCGCTGCCAAGTCGCCAACCCTGGAAGGAATTTTTTCTGCGGTAACGGAATTCTGCGCCGGCAATCCCCTCAGCGACGATTGCACGGTGGTGGAGTTGGTTTACTCTACCCCGGGTGCGGCGGCATAATCGTCGTCAGGATTTTTTCTTACGCCCCGCTCTCACTCGACCACCACGCTGTAATCCTTGCCCTCCCATCGCTTTTCCTGCGGCCAGTAAAAGGTGAACACCACATCACCTCCCACGGGCAGCGAAGCAGTCGGCAGATCGAGCCTGTAGATGCCCAGACCAGTATCGCAGGCAGCGGTATCCTGCACACTTTTCCATCCATCGATGCTCCAGTGCACCATCGCCGGATTGGGCAGCATCAAGCGGAGTATCTTGCCTCGTGGTATGACGCGTGCCTTGTTATTGAACCTCCATCCGTAAGTACGACGCACCGCCTTTTCCAACTGATATCGCTTTATCGCGTGCGCCGGCTGGTCAAAAATTTTTCCATCGCGCAGTGAGCGCCGCAGCTTCACATATTCCGAGTGGGCCCACACCAACGGGCACGCCGAGCCCGACGGCTTTCCCTTGAACAACTCCAATGCAGGAATATCCTCGGCGTCCCAGACCTGCTCGGGG
>JASIKQ010000061.1 GCA_030049565.1 Candidatus Sulfotelmatobacter sp. | reverse complement strand
CTGCGCGGCAAGGGACCCGGCGACCTATGCCAACTCTGCCTCGAACTCGCCGGATGGATGCTGCATCTCGGCGGAGTTACCAACTCAGTAGAAGATGGAAAAAAACAAAGCGAGAAACTGATCGCGTCTGGAAAAGCGTTCGAGAAATTTCGTCAGATGGTCGAACTGCAAGGCGGAGATCCTTGCGCCATCGACGATTCCAATCGACTTCCTAAGGCGCGGTATACGATGGCGCTCCCTAGCCCAAGAACGGGATATATCGCGTCCATGCACTGTGAACAGGTTGGCACGGCCTGTGTGATTCTCGGCGGCGGACGCGAGCGCAAAGAAGATTCGGTCGATCCCGCAGTGGGGATCGTGCTGCACAAAAAGGTTGGAGATGCGGTGTCTGAGCGCGAGCCGCTGGCTACGATCCATTACAATTCGGAGTCGCGTGCCGCCAGCGCGCGCCAATTGCTCGAACAAGGTTTTCAAATCGCCGCTGCGCCATTACCTGAAAAACGGCCCCTGATCCATCGCGTAATCGTTCACAAAGCGCAGTCCGGAGCGACAAACTGATGGGACGCTTCACTGGAATTCTCGGCCTGCTCACCATGTTGATCCTCGCCTATCTGTTTTCCACCAACCGCCGCGCCATTCTCCTGAAAACGGTCCTCTGGGGACTGGGCTTGCAATTTCTGTTCGCCATTTTCGTTCTCCGCATCGATACCGGCCGCCGCATTTTTCAAAAAGCTGGAGACGCCGTCACCCGGCTGCTCAGCTACGCTTACGCCGGCTCGCACTTTGTGTTCGGCGATCTTGCCAAACCCGGCTCCCAGCTCGGCTACTTCGCCTTCGGCGTTCTCCCGACAGTCATCTTCATCGCGGCGTTTTTCGCCGTTCTCTATCACTTCGGCATCATGCAAATCATCATCCGCGTCTTCGCCTGGGTGATGACACGCGTCATGGGTGCAAGCGGCGCCGAATCTCTGAATGTTGCCGCCAGCATTTTCATGGGACAAACCGAAGCCCCGCTCACCATCCGTCCCTTCCTGCCTGATTTAACGCGTTCCGAACTCATGACTGTGATGACCAGCGGCATGGCGCACGTTTCCGGCGGCATCATGGCCGCCTATATTTTTTTCGGCATCGACCCCAAGTTCTTGCTCAGCGCCGTCATCATGACCGCTCCCGGCACGCTGCTAATCGCCAAGATGCTGGTCCCTGAAACCGAGGAATCGAAAACCGCAGGCCGCGTGGTCATAAGCGAGGAAGAAGAAACAGCCGAGAAAGAAGAAAATCTTCTGGGCGCCATCGCGCGGGGCACCACCGACGGCCTTTACCTTGCCCTCAACATCGCTGCCATGCTGATTTCATTTCTCGCCCTGATCGCACTCACTGACGGCATTCTCGGCGGCATTCACCACTGGATCGGCTGGTTCCCGGAAAGCCTGGAAATAATCTTCGGCTGGCTGTTCGCGCCGATTGCGTGGGTCATCGGGGTTCCCTGGCATGATTGCGGATTCATCGGTACTCTGCTCGGAACGCGCATGGCCTTGAACGAACTGGTAGCGTTCTCCATGCTCGGCCCGCAGAAAGCATTCCTCAGCCCGCGTTCCTTCACCATCGCCACCTTCGCGCTCTGCGGATTTGCCAATCTCAGCTCGATCGGAATTCAAATCGGCGGCATCGGCGCCCTCGCGCCCAACAAAAAAGGAGAACTCGCACGCCTCGGCGTCCGCGCCATGCTCGCGGGCACCATGGCAAATTTAATGTCGGCTTCAATCGCCGGCATGTTGCTCTAGAGAATCGTCAGCTAGGCAGGCTTTGGGATGACCAAGATTTTGGGTGGTGCAGCAGCCGCTTCAGCGCTGCTGCGATAGGTCGATTTTGCTTTGAAGGGGCGCGGCTTCAGCCGCGCCGTAAGCGGTGCATTCCGGGTACAGAAAAAAAAGAGACCTGCTCCCATGAAAAAATTCTTCATCTACTCAATCTTACTTTCATCCCTCACTCTGATTTCCATGACTGCTGCATCATCACAAACCACTCCCCGCGGCGTCATCATCGACACCGATCCCGGCACCGACGACGCCATGGCCATCGTCCTGGCATTGAACTCACCGGAATTCAAAGTCGAAGCCCTCACCGTCGTCCCCGGCAATGTCGAAGGCTGGCAGGGGCTCGAGAACGCACTCAAGATCGTCTCCCTCGCTAACCGCTGCGACGTTCTGGTGGCAGGCGGGGCACAGCACCCACTCAATCAGAAGTTAATCACCGCCCAGTACTGGCACGGCAAGAACGGGCTCGCCAACATCGAGCTGCCGCCCTCAAAGTGCAAAGCCGATCCGCGCTTCGGCCCCGATCTCATCATCGAACTCATCCACAAATATCCGCACGAGATTACACTGATTCCCATCGGCCCTCTTACCAACATCGCGCTCGCCGTCTCCAAAGATCCCTCGATCGTCGGCCTCGTCAAAGACATCGTTATCATGGGCGGCTCGATCTCCGGCGGTAATGTCAACGGAGCGGCCGAAGCTAACATCTACAACGACCCCGAAGCCGCGCAAATTGTCTTCAACGCTGGCTGGATGGTCACCATGGTCGGCTCCGACGTGGGCGAGCGCACGCTGATGACCCGCAAAGAAGTCAACGAACTGCAATCGACTCACGGTCCGCAAAATGATTTCATCTCTGGCATCGCTGAGTTCTATCTCGCCCGCAGCGAGCAAAACGGTTACAGCGCCGCCGCCATGTACGATCCCCTCGCCGTGGGCATCGCGCTCGATCCCACTCTCGGCACGCTGAAAGAAATGCACGTTGACGTCGAGACCAAAGGAGAGTTCACGCGCGGAGAAACCGTCGCGAACCGTATGGGCTCGGACGAGAAAAATGTCCTCCACGGCGACCACTACGAAATCGAGGGCGTGATCCCACTAAAGCCGAACGCCCGGGTCTGCCTGGCCTCCGACACCCAGCGTTTTCTGCGGCTATTCATCAGCCGCGTTCAAGGAAAATAATCTCTGGCATATCGAGATTTCTGTAAGTACGGTCCCGCCCGCGGCGCAGATGATGCGACGTCGGAATCGGACGTCCTAAATCGCGGGTGCCCCATTTCTCGCGTTTCTTGCGAGAAGTGGGGACTTGGGATCACGCTAATCCGCGTCACGACGTGTAAACGAATTGGACCTTAACCCCTCGACTCATTTGCGAGACGGCTTCCAGCCGCGCCCAAGCCCCCTGTGACCCGCCTCACACCCTCCCTTCCCGCACACGAACTATAATCACCACTCATGAACATCGAAGAAAAAATCGCCGAACTCAAAAAGCGCAACCAGCTTGCCGAAGCCGGAGGCGGCGAAGCCCGCCGCGAGCGCCAGCACAAAGAAGGCAAGATGTCGGCCCGCGAGCGCATCGAGTTCCTGCTCGACGACGGTACCTTCGAAGAAACCGACAAGCTGGTCACCCATCGCTGCAACGACTTCGGCATGGCCGAGCAGAAGCCCTACGGCGACGGATTCGTCACCGGCTACGGCCGCATCGAAGGCCGCCTCGTCTACGTCTTCGCCCAGGATTTCACCGTCTTCGGCGGATCGCTCTCTGAAACCAACGCCGGAAAAATCGTCAAGATTATGGACCTCGCCGCCAAAATGGGCGCGCCCGTCATCGGCCTTAACGACTCCGGCGGCGCGCGCATTCAGGAAGGCGTGGCTTCGCTCGCCGGCTACGCCGACATTTTTCTGCGCAATACGTTATATAGCGGTGTAATTCC
>JASIKQ010000641.1 GCA_030049565.1 Candidatus Sulfotelmatobacter sp. | reverse complement strand
TGTTGCAGAAAGAAGGGGCGCAGGTGAGCTATCACGATCCTTATTTTCCTTTCATTGGAAAGGGGCGCAAGTACGATTTGCAGATGAAGCGCTCCGAACTGGAAAATCTGGGGCAATACGATTGCATTGTGATCGTCACCGACCACTCGGATTATGATTACCGGCGCATCGTGAACGAGGCGCGGTTGGTGGTGGACACGCGCAACGCGACCAAGGGGATCTCGAGTTCGAAGATTGTCCGCTGCTAGGCGGCGAGCAATGCTTCGACATGGGGCCGTAAGAGTTCGGAAATGAGACGGATGCTCCCGTTCTGGGTGCAAATTCTGCGTTTAAGTGTGCAAAATCCTAATCTCTCTCGAGTAGAGCAATATACAGTAACTCCAGGCAAATCAAAGGGCTAAGCCGATTAATGTACTCTCATGTGCGGGAGTGGCCTTTGCCGTGCAACTTCATAAGCCGCGTTGGGAGACTAACCGCTTCGCCGCGGCGGTTGTGTATATTTGCCTACCGACCGGCGTGAGCCTGTTCCCGAGAAACTTGGAGCGCGAACGCGGGTTCCGACGCTGAGTGAGTGGTATGAGCTCTTCTGCCAGCCCAGAGACCCTATTTGCCCTGCTGCCCAGGAGGAGAACTCCGTGGGCGGAATTTGTTTTCAGCAGCGGTCTGCAGGCGCTGATCATCGCAGTCCTGGCGTGCTTGCGGCTGATTACGCCGGTGGTCGGGCCGGTGGAACACAGTTTGCACGCGATTGTGCTGGTAAACACTCCGGTACCGGTGAATCACCAGCCACAGCCGTTGCTGCTGCGCATGCAGCCACCCACAGTGATTGATTTGGATCCGCCACCGGATGCTTTGCGGCTTCCGGCGCCGCGACCCAGAGCTGCGCGCGAGCACGAAGAAGACACGCCCGCGCCGATGGTCCGCATCACTAAGAAAGTGGAGGCGGTGCCGCACTCGGCTCCGGTGATTCCTAAACAAGGCGTGGAGTTGAATGTCTTTTCGACGGGAAGCTCGCCGGCGCCGACGCTTGCCAAAGCTCCGGCGCAGGTGCAGACGGGAGGGTTCGGCGATCCCAACGGGCTTCCGCCTAAAACCGGGCAGGGAAGGCTGGTAAACGTTGCGGCACTGGGTTCGTTCGATCCTCCGCCGGGGCCGGGATATGGCAACGGCAGCGGCGGAGCGAAAGGCGTGGCTGGAGTGGTAGTGAGCTCGGGATTCGGAAACGGCACGGCGATAACGGACAACCGGCCGCGCGGGCCACGAACGGTGCAGGCCAGCGGCTTTACGAGTGCCGAGGCGCCGGCGCCGGCTAGCGTAGCTGCGCATCCGGCGGAAGCGGTGAGATTGGTGCCGGCGGAAATTGTCTCCAAGCCGATCCCGGCCTACACCGCGGAGGCCAGGAACCTGCGCATCGAAGGCGAAGTGCTGTTGGAGGTGGTTTTGCAGGGTTCGGGCAGTTTGCGGGTGGTGCGCGTTTTGCGTGGCTTGGGGCACGGGCTCGATGACAATGCGGTCAAGGCCGCGCAACAGATTCGCTTCAAGCCGGCGCTAAAGGATGGCCAGCCGGCCGATTCCACCGTGGTGTTGCACATCATTTTCCAGTTGGCGTAAGTCGAGGTTCTTATGCGCATTACCCGGTTCGGTTGCATTCTGCTGGTCATGATCGCATCCCTGGCGGCCCGGTCGCAGCAATCGGCGCCGGCGGCTGGGTCAGCTGTGAGCGCCGATGCGGCGCGGGGCGCGGTTGCTTCATCCACTTCATTTAACGAAGTGCTCGATCGGGTGGTGCAGCGCGAGCATCTTTTTATTGCGCAGATGCGGCACTTGCATCCCCTGGTTGAGACTTATCTACAGAACTTCAAAATCGATCAGAGCGACAACGATGTGCCGCTAAGCGACAAGTATTTCCTGGGCCGCCTGGATATGAGCGATGGCCCCGAAGTCACCTCCTTCATTGGGCAGCCGGGCTTCGGGCGGCGCATGATCGACCGGCTCACGTCGGTCTATTCCATGCGCTTTCTGCCTCTGGGTTTCGCGCAGATGGTGCTGCTGGATACCGATTTTGAGAGAAAGTATTACGACTTCACCTTTGTGCGGCGGGAGTTCCTGGGCGAAGTGCGCTGCCTGGTGATCGACGTCGAGCCCAAAAAGGATGCCCCGCCGGGGCGATTCATCGGGCGCATTTGGGTGGAAGATCAGGATTACAACATTGTCCGTTTCAACGGAACCTATCAGTCGAAGCGGGGCGCAAACTTCTATCTGCACTTTGACAGTTGGCGGTTGAACATGCGGGCCGATGCCTGGCTGCCGGCCTATATCTACAGCGAAGAGTCGGACATGAAGTACGGAATCGGCCGAACGCTCCATTTCCGCGCGCAGACACGCTTGTGGGGATATGACCTGAAGGGCTTGAACAAGAATTCGGAGTTTACCCAAATTCTGGTGGACTCGCCCCAGACGGTGAAAGATCAGAGCGACGCGGCTGCCGACGCCACGCCGGTGGCTGCCGAGCGCATGTGGGAGCGCCAGGCGGAAGATAATGCCATCGAGCGCATGGAGAAAATTGGTTTGCTGGCGCCTGCGGGTGAGGTCGATAAAGTGCTGCAAACGGTGGTGAACAATCTGTTGGTGACCAATAACATCGACTTGCAGATGGATGTGCGCTGCCGGGTGCTGCTCACGTCTCCGCTGGAGTCGCTTGCCATCGGGCATACGATTGTGGTCAGCCGTGGGCTGCTGGATGTGCTGCCGGATGAGGCGTCGCTCGCCGCGATGCTGGCCCACGAACTCAGCCATATCGTGCTCGGCCACAAACTCGATACCAGGCTGGCGTTCAGTGACCGCATGTTCTTCCCCGACGAAGAGTCGTTTCAGCGTCTGGCTTTCAAACGCCGGCCGGCGGATGAAGAGGCCGCGGACGCCAAGGCTTTGGAGCTGCTGAAGAACTCTCCATACAAAGACAAGCTGGGAAGTGCGGGACTATTTTTGAAAGCTTTGCAGGAGCGTGCGCCCGAGCTGCCGAACCTGATTCGTCCACATCTGGGCAATGCGCTGGCGCAGGGCACGAGCATACGCATGTCGACGCTGTTGGCGTCGGCACCGCAACTGGACGCGCAACGCACCGATCAGATTGCCGCGCTGCC
>JASIKQ010000640.1 GCA_030049565.1 Candidatus Sulfotelmatobacter sp. | reverse complement strand
CGACTTCAGCCATGGCGGATAAGGTTATCGAGGAAGTGAGGAAGATCGGTGCGCCGGCGAAGCAGAGATCGGCTTGAACTATTCCTCGCCGCGAATCGACCTACTCGAACCGCAAAGGGCACGGCTTCCAGTCGTGCGCCAAAGTCGAAGGATAGATTGCGAATTTAGCCGCTAAGGTTGCATTGCTGTTGGCCGGCCGTTCTTCGCAGCACGGCTTCGATTACTTCTTCGTCACGTCGATCATATTATCGTCAGCATTGCGGTCGATCAGTTTGTTGTAAGGGTCGATACCTGCGAGAGTAGGCTCCCGATCGACAACGATCTCGAATGTCCTGTGTTCCTCTGTGAACTTTTCCTTCTTCAGGTAAAGAGGTTTTTCTTCGTCTTTCTTTCCGCTGAAGACGCCGATCTCAATATAGTCGGCAAGCTGCATTGGACTTTCCGCGCCGTTCCCGTCGGACTGCATTTTGCGCGCCTGAACGTCCAGCGTCACTTTGTATTTTCCGTCCGGAGTCTTCTGTGAGGTAGCCGAGATCGCTTTGTTGTCATAAAGAATGATGCGGTTGAAACCGTCATCGACCATATATTGAAGCTCGGGCGGAGTCTGCGCGCGGATAGCCTCGACTAACATGCGCGTGTCAGGGTAAGGTCCGTCGATGGATGCGGCGGCGCGAGTACTGTCGGTGGCATCAACCTGATTATTGGCGTTGGCGTAGCGGTACTGCATCAGGAAGTTATGCAGCGCGAGATTGAATTTGTCTTCGCCAATGTAGTCAGCCAGCGTATAGAGAATCTGACCTCCCTTCTGGTACCAGACATACGGTTCACGCTGCACTAGCGCCAGTGGCGGTTCGTGGCGAACTTCGCCGGCGCGGCCGCGCAGGTAGCTGTCGAGCTCGTGGCGCAAGTAGCGATGCATGAGATCGCGGCCGTACTTGTGCGCCATCACTTGCAGCGCAGAATACTCGGCAAGGCTTTCCGCCATCATGTTCGAGCCTTCAACGTCAGCGCCGATCAGTTGGTGTGCCCACCATTGATGCCCGAGTTCGTGGGCGGTAGCGAAATAAGCGAAGTCAATGTCGGTGGGCTTGATGACGCGTTCGATAAACCCGATGCCTTCAGAATACGGAATCGTATTCGCGAAAGACTGCGCGAAGCTGCGGTAACGGGGAAACTCGAAGATGCGGTATTGCGAGAACTGGTAGGGGCTGAAAACGCGCTCATAGTAATCGAGACCCGCGCGCGAACTGGCGAGCATGTCAGCAACGTCGTAAGTGTGCGTCGGATGATAGTAGACCTCGAGCGAAACGTCGCCGCCGGGGCCGTGATACAGCTCGCGCTTCGACTGATAGCGGGCGGAAATGTAGGAGAAGAATTCCAGGATGTGGGTAGAGCCCATGCTGTATTCGAAATACTTGCGGCCGTTCGCCTCCCATTCGCGCTGAAGGTATCCGGGGGCGATAGCCATCTGATCGGGCGAGGTGCTGACGACCGTGTGGTAGGTGATCCAATCGGCTTCGCGGGGAAAGATGTTGTTAACGCTGTGCCGCGGATCGCCGCGAGGCGCCATTTCCTCAAGCGCCGGAAGCTTTTCTTCGCGGCGCCGGCGTGGATCGTCAACCTCCAGATCGGTCCGGTAGCCGACGTACGGGGTGTAGTCGGAGTCGAAGAATGTGCCGTTGTAAGCGAACTCCGGAAGCTCGTTGCCATCGCGAAACCCGCGCGTCTCGTGGCCCACATTGCAAGAGAGGTTGATCGTCTCGCCGGGCGCGAGCGGCTGTTCGAGCGCGTAGATCGAGTAAATGTTGCGTGGCGCCGAGCTAATCAAGTGGAACGGCCGGTCGAATTTAAGATCGCTCACCGACTGCTTGGAGTCTGTGATGTGGATTTGCGAGATCGGCTGATCGGTCTTGTTTTGCAGCGTCATGCGAACGCTGCCATCGAAGGATCTGCGCTCGGGATATATGTTGATGGTCGCATCGACCGCAGTCACCTTCGGCTGCAGCAGATTTTCATATTGCTTGAACTTGCTCTCGTAGTCGGCCTGAATATCGCGGCGCGCCTTGGAGTCCAGGTATTCGTTTAGAACGTGAGCGTTGTAGTAGTACCAACCACCGGCGCTGAGAGCAATCACAGCAAACACAATGGCGAACGGTGCAAGCCGGGGCGCAAGGCGCGCGGCCTGGCGAGTGCGAGCGCGCAAGGAATCGTCGGCGCCGCGTCGCGCCAGCGCAATCGACACGACGCCTAGAACAGCCATGATCGACAGCCAATACGTATTCGCCCAAAAAATGGCCGGAACAAAATGACCGTACCCGTTCATGTCCGAATACGTATACGTCGGGACATTGTTGACGAGATAGAGCGTGTTCTCCCAGCCGAAGCTGTAGAGGATGGGAACCATTACCACCAGGCCGATCACAATGGCGTGCCCGACGAACTTGTTGGAAACCATCGTCTGCACGAATAGGGCAAGCAGAACAAAGGCGAGAACCTGAGGGAAAGTAACCAGGTAAAGTTCTTTGAGATATTCGAGGACCTCATAGTGGTAATAGCCATTGATCGTCTGCATGAACATGCCCATGAACATGGCCACGGCCAAAAGGGCGATCTCAACAATGACGATCGCGGTGAGGCGCGAGAACCAGTCAGTGGATTCGCGCATGGGCAGGGCGTCATGGATGCCGCTGAAATTAGCGTCCCGCTCACGCCACAGCAATTCGGCGGCATAAAGCGCGGCTACGATGTAAAGGAACAATGTCGCACTGCCTTCGACCGCCTGCACCATCAAGTAAGTGACCGGCCATACATTTTGTTCGGCGAGATGTCCGGCGAAGTAGCCGTTGTTGACGTTGAACGCTATGAGCAGTCCAACAATGGCCCAGAATGGAATGTCGCGAAAAATGTTGCGCAAACGCAGGCCACACAGCGAGACATACTGCGCCCACGTCGTGCCGGAAGTAAAGTTCTGATGAACGGGCGGCAGGCGAGCAGCGACCAGCGAGTGAACCGGCGCGGCGTCGGCCAAATCCTGCTCTTTCGCCTTGGCGGCGCGCCGGCTCTGCGAGCGGCCCGCCAAAGCCTCGACTGACATTGGGAACAAAGCCCAAAGAATGACGAGCGATACAACGCCAATGCTAATCCACAGCAGGCGATTGTAGAGAAAGACGCCGTTGGCCAAGGCGGGCGACCACGTGACCAGCAGAGAGTTTCTTTCCACCACCGTCCAGTAGCGCGTCACGTCATCCATCAAGATGATGCCGATGGGATCGAATATTCCCGACCAGAAGCGTTCCAGCGAGCGCGTGGTGAAGAAAACCGTGATGCCGATAAGATAGATGACGAACAAAGCCGCGCCCTGGAGATAGACGATAAAAATCTTGCGGCTGAGGGCGGAGACCACGAAGAAGATCGATCCGATAAAGAATATTTGTACGACTAGAATGGATAAGAATGGCTGAAGGTAAGTCCAGAAATGATTCGGGCCGATGCGGCTGTGATCGGCCCACGGCGCAAACGTGCCCAGGTACGTGCCCAGCATCATGCCGGAAAAAGCAAAGACTGTGGTTACGAACGAACCCGCCCAGCGTCCGCCGAGATAGGCGAATTTCGAGATAGGCTGCGTGAAAAGGACCTGGTAAGTGTCTCGCTGGAAGTCGCGGAGAATCGAAGTGCCAAAGATGGCGGCGATGATGATGATGCCGAAAATCGCTGCGCCCACGTCGTTGAAGGTGTTGGCGTAGGGCCCATTGAGCAGAACCTTCCCATTGCTGTTGCCGATGGGTCCGAAATTCTCCGAGGCGACCGACAGGAAGGAAAACGCGGTCCAGATAAAGAAATAGACGTAGGTCGACAGGCTCTTAAAGCGAAATTTGAGCTCGAAAGTGAAAAACTCCAAAAACTGGCGCATCCCAGAAGG
>JASIKQ010000639.1 GCA_030049565.1 Candidatus Sulfotelmatobacter sp. | reverse complement strand
AAGCAGAATGGGGCTGCTAAGTTCAGCGAACAAAGAAGAGTAATCGGGTCGCTTCAGGTAAAGCTCTCTGGGTAAAGCCCCGTGGGCAGAGTTCGGTCTTTACGAAATCTTTAGGAATTCTTTAAAGAACCCTTACACCGGGCGTGGTCAACTAAGTGGCTTGCTCTTATGCGCATTGAAGGGAGACGTGTGGATGGCTGTTGTTCCTCTGCCATCACATTGAGGGGAGTGGTGTTCGCCTTCGCTTCCTGCTCGAACCTGCTGCGCGAGCGTGTGCCGTGAACTCTCAGCGGCAACTGAGCCGATGACGGTATCCGGGTCAAAGAGCAAGCCCGCAGACTACTGCTTATGTTGCCGGAGAAAAATCATGCGAAACAGTGTGCTAAAGGTTCTGTCGCTGTCAATGTTGGTCCTTGTGCCGGCGTGGGCTGATGCTCAAACCACAAAAAATTCGGCACTGCCGGAGACTTCGACATCTAGTGCCGATGCGCAGTCGGAGCAGCGGGAAATGCGGAATGAGATAAAAGCGCTACGGGCTGAAGTGGAACGGCTGCGTGCCGAAGTGGAGGGGCAAAAGGGCGCGCGGACGATAATTGAGGTTTCGCCAGTGATGGCGCCCGCCAGGCCCGGGCCGAACGTCCCTGCGGTGACGGAAGAACGCTTCGCTACCGCAACGGCCTCTGCTTCGCCTAAGCCGATCACAACAACTGCCAGCAACACTCAGCCTGCCGTCTCTGCGCTGGCAGGATGGAACGCGCAATCCCCTTCCGAGCCGAGCAAGAAAGAAAAGATCGCTCCCTTTTCCGACTGGGATTGGACCTGGCTGAACGGCAACCCGCGTACGAAAGAAGCGGCCTTCGATTCGAAATTCTTTACGCCCGAGATCCGCGCCGACCTGACCTACACTTACGATTTCAACCGGCCGCAGGATAACTCGATGGGTGGGTCAAGCGAAATTTTCCGCTCCAACGAAATTCAACTGGAACAATTGGGAGTGGGCGGCGACTTTCACTATGACAATGTTCGGGCGCGCCTGATGACACAGTTCGGCATGTATTCGGAGACCACGCCGCGCAACGATCCCAGTCCGGCGAAAGGACAGTGGGATCTTGATACCGCCTATCGCTACGTTTCAGAAGCGTACGGCGGCTATCACATTAATGCGCTCGACGGCATCAACATTGATGCCGGCATTTTCATGTCCTATATCGGCCTATTCAGCTATTACAACTTCGATAACTGGGCGTACCAGCCTTCGTATGTGTCGTCAAACACCCCTTGGTTCTTCAATGGCTTGCGAATTCAGATTTTCCCCAATCCTCATTTGAAGATCGAACCATGGTTTATCAATGGCTGGCAATCGTATGGCTCAGCCAACTCGCGCAAAGGCATTGGGGGACAGATCAAAGCGACTCCATTTCCCTGGATGAACATCATTTCGAATAACTACGGTCTCGGCCACGACGATCTCTACGTACCCAACCGTGCACGTATCCATACCGATGACAGCATTGAGATCAAATACTTCGACAAGCCGGCGAACCGCCTCGACAAGATGGCGTTTACCTTCACCGGCGATATGGGTTGCGAATTTGGTCCCAGCGGGACCACGAAGGCAGGCGTGTATCTGCAAGGCGTCGGCTGCCACGGTAACACGAAGGATAAGAACTCGATCGGTGGCGATTATTTTGGGCCGGGAATCAATCCGAAGCAGAGCTTCATCGGCTTCATGTTGTACAACCGCATGTGGTTCCACAGAGACCGGTACGCAGTGACAGTCGGAGGAGGCGCGATCAACAATCCCGGTCGCTATCTGGTCCTAGACCCTCCCATCAACGGCGAGACGGCGGAGTCGGCGGCCATCAGCGCACCTTATTTCACTGGCAATCCCAGCGACCCGTTCAAAGCCTGGGATAGCTCCATCACCTTCGACTACATGCCCAGCCAGTACATCACTTTCCGCTGGGAATACGACTATCGCCACGCCAGCGTGCCCTATTGGTCAGGCGCGGGCGGAATCACCCCGCCTGGTTCGACCGGTGTGCCCTATACCAATAATGGATATCCGCAGTTTTTCGCCTGCAACAACGGCAACACATCCGGGGCAACCACGCTCAGCGCAGCGCAAACCGCCTGCGGAGCACAAACCAGCACAGTCTGGTTCCCCGATTTGAGGAGGGATGAACAGTTCATCGATCTCGACATTCTGGTGAAGTTTTAACCGGAATCCGTATAGATTCTAGCTGAGGAGAACAGGTATGGAAGACATCATTTGGATCGTCATCACAATCGTCTTTTTCGCGGTATCCATCGCTTACGTTCGTTTTTGCGAGCGGGTTAAGTAGGAGCCGTGATTTCCAGAATCAAGATCAGGAGAAAGCTATGAGCCTCGAATCCATCATCATGCTGATTATCTGCGCGGCGACCATGGTGTACCTCATCTATGCGCTGCTGCGCCCGGAGAAGTTTTGAAATGACAGTCAATGGGTGGTTACAAATTCTCTTTTTCCTGGCACTGGTGTTTCTGATCACCAAGCCGCTGGGAAT
>JASIKQ010000638.1 GCA_030049565.1 Candidatus Sulfotelmatobacter sp. | reverse complement strand
ATGAGCAGTACCGCGAGCCGCCCTTTTACAGATTTTTTCAGTAACAATCGAAGGAGGACCGCATCGACAGATGCAGTTTCGAGGCCCAATGAAACGGCGACAATTGGCACGGTGATCGGCACGGAATAGCCAGCAGCGTAGCCGGCAGTGCTGACCAGGATCAAGCCAGCGACGATCGGAATGAAAGGGAACCAGGTGCTTACAAGAGCCGCCGCCGCGCTGGAGGCTACGGTGCAAAGACTCGCCCTAGCGAGCGGAACCGGCTTGAGCCAGATTGCAGAAGTAATCCTGATAAGTATGCCAACGCCCAAGTAGATCCAAAAGAACTGGGTATGGAAGAACTTCCACGTCACAGTCCAATCAATCTGCGGGTTGGTCATTGGTCTTCGCTATAAACCAGCGGCTACACGATATAGACACCACCGCGAGCATCTCCGGCCAGTCGGAAATACCGGTCGCACCCCTCAATGTAGCCGCATGCCTTGTCCTACCAACCAAACAACCGGGCGTCGCTGACGCCCTTCCTCATCATTCCAAGACGAAAATATTCTTCCTCGCGCACATCTCCTTCAGAATTTTCGGCCACACCGTGACACTGACTTCGCCCAAATGTGCTTTGCGCAGAAGCAGCATAAGCGTGCGTGACTGGCCGATGCCGCCGCCGATGGAGAGGGGAAGCTCGTTGTGGATAATGCCCTGGTGATAGGGGAATTTGAGATTGTCGAGCAGCTTCGCCATTTCCAGCTGGCGTCGCAACGTTTCCGCATTCACTCGAATTCCCATCGAGCTCAACTCGTGCCTGCGCTTGGTCACATGATTCCAGACCAGAATGTCGCCGTTTAATCCGCGGGTATCTTTGCCGGTTTCTAACTTTGTGTCGGTGATCCAGTCATCGTAGTCGGCGGCGCGCATTTCGTGGGGATAACCGTCTTTCAGCGGCCAGCCTATTCCGATGATAAAGATCGCCGGATATTTTTGCAGGATTGCGGTTTCCCGCTGCTTGCGCGGCAAGTCAGGGTAGCGGTCAAGTATTTCTTCGGCGTGCAGAAATACGATTTCTTCCGGCAGGTTGGGATAGCGCGAGTCCTTTAGTATGGGAAATAACTCCTGCGCAAAGCGTTCGGCCCCAACCAAGACCTTCCAAATGTTGCGCACGAGTTTCTTCAGGAATTCGAGATTACGCTGCTCGGGAAGAATCACGCGCTCCCAATCCCACTGGTCGACGTAGGCGGAATGATCGTGGTCGAGAAAATAATCTTTGCGCACGGCGCGCATATCGGTGCAGATGCCTTCGCCGGCGCGGCAGTCGAATTGCTTCAGCGCCACCCTCTTCCACTTGGTGGCCGCCTGCACTACTTGCGCGTCGATGGGATGCTGATTCCGATCGTTAGAAATATGGAACTGAATTGGCGTGCGCGATCCGTCGCGATCGAGCATGTCGTTGACGCCGGCTTCCGCGTCAACGATGAGCGGCACTTCCACCATCATGAGGTTCAGCTCTTTGCACAGGTTGTCGGCGATATAACGCTTTACCTGGAAGACCGCCAGCTGAGTTTCTTTCGGAGTGAGAACCGAGCGATAGCCCAGCGGCAGAATTTTTTCGAGTTGGTTGTAATCGCCAATACCTGGGCCTGCCAGGTCAGCTCTCTTGTCCGACTGCGTGTCTGCTAAAAGCGTGCTCATGAGTTCTCCTTCAGCATCACAGATTTCCGCTTCGCAACGGCGGAGTCTTCCAGTATCGATTGAACTGCCATCCCTGCAATCATTCAGTGATTGCCATCACTACTTAGGGTGCGGGAAATAACAACAGGTACTCACCGTATCGCTTCCAGGCTCCGTGATAGATTGGAATTGAGTCATGAAAGACGCTGCGAATTGGGCCTTGAACGTTGCCACTCTGCGGGGCGCGAGCTATGGCGACGCGCGCATTGTAAGCCAGAGAAGCCGTGCTCTCAGCACGAAAAATGGGAAAGTGGGCAGCGCCGCCGATGCCGAATCTTTGGGCATGAGCGTTCGCGTGATTGCTAATGGGGCATGGGGCTTTGCCGCCTCGGAAGATCTCTCTCGCTCCGGTGTGGAAGCGACGGCGGCTCGCGCCGTCGAGGTCGCCTGCGCCTCGGCGCGTGTCAAGCAGAAAGACGTGCAGCTTGCTCCAGAGAAGCCCGTAATCGCCGAGTGGACTACGCCGCATGCAATCAACCCGTTCTCGATCTCGGTTGAGCAGAATATCGATTTGCTGCTGAAGGTCGATTCTGAATTGCGCTCCATCGCAGGCGTCACGCTGGCTGAGACCAATCTCAATTTTCACCGCGACGAGCAATGGTTTGCTTCCTCGGAAGGCAGCGACATTCATCAGACCAAATACTCGACAGGCGCGGGCTACACGGCGTATGCGTTTGCGGGAAATGAGATTCAGAAGCGATCGTATCCGAATTCTTATGGCGGCCAGTGGCAAAACAAAGGATATGAGTTAATTGACGAGTTACAACTGGTGCAGAACGCCCGCCATATTGCGGAAGAAGCGGTTGCGCTGCATCACGCCGACCGCTGCCCCGAGGGCGCCTTCGACATCATTCTTGACAGCTCACAATTAGGTCTGCAGATTCATGAGTCGATCGGGCACCCCATTGAGCTGGATCGCGTGCTGGGCATGGAGGCGAACTTTGCCGGGACGTCGTTTCTGACGCTCGATAAGTTGCGCACGCTGCGCTATGGCAGCGACATTGTGAACGTCGTCGCCGATGCGCGCCAGGAGCACGGGCCTGGGCTGGGGACATTTGGATTCGATGACGAAGGCGTACCCGCGCAGTGCACACCAATCATCACTCAGGGATTGTTCACCGGCTACCTTAGCTCGCGCGAGACCGTGCATGCCATCGGCGAAAATCGGAGCGGGGGAACGCTTCGCGCCGAGGGATGGAATCGTCTGCCCATAATTCGCATGACCAACATCAGCCTGCTTCCGGGCGAGAAACCGTTGAGTTTGGAGCAACTAATTGCATCGACCGATCGCGCCATTTTCATGCAGACCAACCGCTCGTGGTCGATTGACGACAAGCGCTTCAACTTTCAGTTCGGATGCGAGATTGGCTGGGAAATCAAGAATGGCAAGCGAGTTCGCATGCTGAAGAATCCATCGTATTCAGGAATTACCACCGAATTCTGGAATTCGCTGGATGCGATTTGCTCACGCGACGAGTGGACGCTCTGGGGTACGCCGAATTGCGGCAAAGGCCAGCCGCAGCAGGTGATGGGAACCGGGCACGGCGCCGCCCCGTCGCGGTTTCGAGGAATCAAAGTGGGAAGCGCGTATAAGGGCAGTTAGTTCACCACAGAGGCACGGAGGCATAGAGAAACTCTAAGAATGCTAACCCAAGAACGTGCTGCCGATATTTTTGATCGCATCAGAAAATTTTCACGCGCCGACGAGATCGAAATCCTCATCTCCGGCGGGGGATTCGCGCTTACCCGTTTCGCCAATAACACCATCCATCAGAATGTCGAGGATGAGAATCACCTTCTCTCGGTACGTACGGCTTTTGGTGGGCGTACGGCCCGGGCTTCGACGAACAAGTTTGATGAAGACAGTTTACGGAGAGTGGTTGCGGCATCGGAAGCCTTAGCCAAAGTACAGCATCCTGACCCGGATCTTCTGCCCATGCCGGATTCGCGCGAAGCGGATGGCAGCGCGGACGAGCGCCTCAAAGCCACGCCATCGCGCCATTTTGCGGAGACTGCAGCTATTACGCCGCAGCTTCGGGCCGAAGCCGTTAAGCAAATCGTCAACGTTGCCGGGAAACACAAGCTCATTACCGCGGGAATCTATTCCTCTTCCGAATCCGTCGAGGGCATTTTCAATTCGCGCGGCCTGAGCCAATGGCATACGCAGACCCTGGCGGAAGTTTCCGTAACCATGCTGGGAGCTGATTCTTCGGGGTGGCAGAAGGCCAACTCGCCCAACGTGTCGAACCTCGATCCGCTTGCGATGGCCGAAACTGCCGCGCGGAAGGCGATCGACGCCGCGCATCCTGAAGAAATCCCACCCGGCAAGTACGCGGTAATCCTCGAGCCCTCAGCGGCGCTCGATATTGTCGGGTTCATGTTCTGGGACTACTCCGGCATGGCGATTCTCGACCAGCGTTCATTTCTTACTGGCCGCATTGGCAGCCAACTGTTTGGCGAAAACATCACCATTTGGGACGACGTCAGTCATCCACTGCAAACCGGATCTCCCTTCGATGGCGAAGGCATGCGACGCCTGCGCGTGCCGCTGGTCGAACATGGAGTGGTCAAACGCGTGGTCTACGCGCGAGCAACCGCCGCGCGCATGAAGAAGTCAGGGTTCAAAGATAAAGTCGGTCTGGTTGAACCTACCGGCCATGGCTTTCCCTTGCCTAACGAGATGGGTGAGATGCCGCTGAATATTGTTTTTGTGGCGCCGCAGAATACGCAAAGTTTGGAGCACATGATTTCCTGCACTGAGCGTGGCGTGCTCGTCACGCGGTTGTGGTACATCCGGGAAGTCGATCCTTACGAGAAAATCGTTACTGGCATGACCCGCGACGGCACATTTCTGATTGAAAACGGGCGCCTGCGTGGAGGCGTGCGCAACTTCCGCTTTAACGAGAGTCTGATCCACATGCTTTCCCATGTCGAAGCCATGAGCGTGCCCGTGCGCGCCTGCGGAGAGGAATCGTTCGACATGGTTGTGCCCGCCATGAAAATTCGCGACTTTAATTTCACGGAAGTGACGAAGTTCTAGGCGCATGGTGGTTTTTTGTCCCTTAGCCGTGGTCCTCCGGAAGTGCGCCGTAAATTCCCTCTAATTTACAGATCCCAAAGCATTTAGCGCTCACTCGTTCCATGACTTCAGTAACTTTGCAGGCGTGGTTCATGGGTGTACGCTGCCCATAAGTTGCGCGTAAATCTGGATGCGCACCGCGCAGTGCGCTCCGTAAGAAAGGTTCATCACGCGGTGGCGGGCAACGAAGAACTCGAACAGCAGGCACTGATGGAAGCGCAGGCGCAGACTGCGATCCGGCACTACGCCGAAATGCAGAGCGCCCCGCGATTTCCTCTTCATCTGCCGGTGGAAGTGAAGTCGCAGATCGGTGCGTGCGCGGCCGAGACGCAAAATATTTCCGCCAACGGCGTTCTGTTCGCCATGGACCGCGATGTGCCCGTCGGATCGATCGTCGACTTCACCATTCTGCTTCCGGGAGACGTGGTCGGCTCCGCCGGTGACATACAAATCGACTGCCATGGCCGGGTGGTTCGCAGCTTTGACGATCGCGGACGCCGCGGCGTGGGCGTGGTGATAGACGAGTACCATTTCGAGCGGACATAGGCGCGACCAACAGAAGGAAGATTGATGGCAAGCACTTCGGTCAGCATGGGTGAAAATCACGGCGTTCACGGAAGCAACGGCGCAGGCCAGTTGATTCGCGTGATCCTCGCCGATACCCAGGCAATTTTCCGCGCCGGCTTGCGCAAGGTGTTCGCGCTGGAAGATGACATCCGCGTGGTCGGCCAGGCTGAAACCTTTCCGCAAACCCAATCTGCCGTTACCAAGTTTTCCGCCGACGTGCTGATCTTCGAGTCGGCGCTGGCGCCCAATCCAGTGGAGGGGGTGAGCGAACTTCTGCGGCACGCTCCGCAACTAAAAATCGTCGTGGTCACGCCAACATCCGATGAACAGTTGACACTCGACCTGTTCCGCCGCGGCGCCCACGGCATTTTGTCGCGTGAAGTCGAACCGGAAGTCATGGTCGATTGCTTACGCAAAGTCGCCGCCGGTGAACCCTGGCTCGAGAGCCACGCCATTCATTGGGTGATGGAAGCCTTCCGCGGCCACAACCTGCGACCCTCGGGAGCGCGGCCCAAAGTTCAGCTTACGCCCAAAGAATCTGTGATCGTCTCCTGCGTCACGCAGGGGATGAAGAACAAAGAGATTGCTGCCCGCGTAGGGACTACCGAGCAGGTGGTAAAAAATTATCTGCGCAAGGTGTATGACAAACTGGGCGTCGCCGATCGCCTGGAATTGGCTCTGTATTGCCTGAGCCATCACGTGGTCGATGGAGTGAAACCGCCGCCCGCGCCATCCGATGCAGCCCCACCTTCTGCCCACACCGCCGTAGCGAGTGCCGCGGCAGGCGCCGCTCCCGCGGCACCGACGGCTCCTTCGAACGGAGACGGCTTCAGTTCGGTTTCACCCAAGAAACCTTCCTAGACGCAAGTTGATGTGGGCATTAATCCTCAAATTGTGCTCAGAAGACCTATGTCTCGATTTTGCTTGCTTCGAGCCTGAACTTTATTCTTTTTGGGTTCGACATAGAATTTCGTCTATCATCCCGAATTTCCAACCTACGCTAGCGTATACGGCTGGATAGTCCCCCTTTTCAGAGGATTCCGCGATGTCCTGTAAGTGGTTGATTTCACGCGCGGTGGCTGAAATCGGCCATCCCAGAGGCTGCAACTTTTCTTCTTTGTTTGAGTTCCAATACAGTAGGTGCTTTCGGAAAAAGAGATCTGGAAGACCGGCGGGTCGGGCTCGCGAAGCGGAAAGCGCGATCTGAGACAAGGGGACTGTATGAGGCACTTAAAATATTTGGCTTTGGTTGGCGCGCT
>JASIKQ010000060.1 GCA_030049565.1 Candidatus Sulfotelmatobacter sp. | reverse complement strand
AGGTAGTTGAGAATCTCCAGGTGCAGTGGCCGGTGATGCCACTGATCGGCTTCGTTCAGATAGATGGTGACTTGCACCGCCATTGCATTAGGCATTGTACTCGCGAGCCTCCCATTCCTGCCGCAAGATGCCGTAAAGCTCGGAATCGACGTAGCCTTCCCACTTGCGCAGGTGTTCGCGCTGGCAGCCTTCGTGGCGCATGCCCAACTTTTTCAGAACACTGCCTGAGGCGGGATTGTGCCCGAAATGCGAGGCGAAGATGCGGTGCAGATGAAGCTCTTCGAATCCGTAGCGCAGCATTTCGTGGCCGGCCTCGGTGGCAAAGCCTTTTCCCCAATAGGGCACACCCAGCCAGTAGCCCAGTTCGGCATGCCGGTGCTGCTCGTCGACTCGCAGGCCGATGCCTCCGATCAGGCGACCATCAGAGCGCAAAGTGATGGCCCGGCGCACCTCAGCACCGGTCTGGCAGGAGGCAATAAACTTCTTCGCATCCTCCTCGGTGTAAGGATGTGGAATGCGCAGCGTGGTGGCCGCGACTTCACGCGCTCCGATCAGCGGGAGCAGTTCAGCAACATCGGCTTCGCTGCAGGGCCGCAGCCGGAGCCGCGCTGTTTCGAGCGTAGGATCGACGTTCATGTCCAGATGGTTACCATGCCCGCGCCAGCGCCATGCCCGCTAGGGCCGCTCCCAGACAAAGCAAATTGTTGCTGAAAATGTTGGCCAGCATCAATCCCCATTGGCCGGTTTCGAAGTAGGCCATGCTTTCGAAGGCGTAGCTGGAAAAAGTGGTAAACGATCCGCAGAAGCCGACGACCACCAATAGGCGCCAGCGGGGATCGACCAACATGCGCTCCGTGGTCCAGATGACGAAAAAACCCACAATAAAGCTGCCCACCATGTTGATGAAAAGCGTTCCGTAGGGGAAAACGGAGCCGAGTTCTCTGGCGGCGAAGCGGCTGAGCAGGTAACGCAGGTTTGCGCCTACGATGGCCGCGACAGAAATAGCGAGGAAATCTTTCACGATGGCTCTCCTACAAAAAAGTCTTGAGTTTTGTAGGAGTCATCAGCGCGAGCGGCATGCCCGGCGGTTGTGGCGAACTCCATCGCCGTTATTAATTTTTACCACAGGGCCGAGACTGAAGAGAGAAAAACCGGCACTGGTAGTGACAGGAGTACCCTTTAGCGAAAGTTCACTTTTTCCTCTCCACCAAATACCGTGCCAATGCCTTCAGCGTCTCGGCTCTCTCCCCAAAGCTGTTTAATTCTTTGAAGGCGGCGCCCACCAGCGAATCTGCCTTGCGGATGGATTCATCAATCCCGAACAGGGCTGGATACGTGGCTTTCTGTGCTGCCGTATCCTTGCCCGCGGTTTTTCCCAGTTGCTCGGAAGTCTGAGTTACGTCGAGCACGTCGTCAACAATTTGAAAAGCCAAGCCCACCGACCGGCCAAATGCCCGCAGACTGGCTACTTCATTCTCTTTTGCCCCGGCATAAAGGCCTCCGCTTACCAGGCTGGCGGTGATGAGCGCGGAGGTTTTTGCGCGATGGATGTACTCCAGAATTTCGGCATTGGGCCGCATGTGCTCGGCTTCCAGATCCACGACTTGTCCACCGATCATGCCGTCAATTGTGCCCGTCCCGCGCGCAATCTCTTCAATAATTCGCACCCGCGACTCGGGCGAACACGCAAGCCGCGCCAGAACCTCGTATGCCTGGGTTTGCAATGCGTCCCCCGCAAGAATTGCCAAGGCTTCGCCAAAAACCTTGTGGCAAGTCGGCCGGCCGCGGCGCAGGTCGTCATTGTCGAGAGCAGGCAGGTCATCATGAATAAGCGAATAGGTGTGCAGCATCTCGAGGGCTGCGCCCAGTTCCTCGATCTTGCTGGGCAATGATCCCGCGATCATGCGGCCAGCTTCCATGCACAAGACCGGCCGCAGCCGCTTGCCGCCGGCGAAGACGCTATGCCGCATGGCCTTGTGAATAGAAACGGGAGCCTGAGTTTCTCGTGGAATCAGGCGGTCGAGCGCGGCGTCGGTCAATGCCTGCCCTTGTTTGAGAATTTCCTCCAGCATCGCGCTGTGAGTATAACAAGGCCCAAGCTGGCAACACAGGGCGCAGAGAAAATGTTCGCTAACGTAAAAAGGACGCCTGAAAGGCGTCCCCTTATCTTCTACTACAAAATCTTTCTTAAGCGGCCGCAGTCGTTGCCACGGCCATGCTCCGCAGGACCGAGGTCAGAACCTTCTGCACGTCGTCGGCTGGGCACACGTCGCTGGCACCAGCCTCCAGCGCGGCAATCCATAATTCATCGTCCGGCACACGGTGGGTACATACGATGGGCAACAACGGAAAATCCTGGTGCAGGTTCCGCACATCGGAAAGCCGTGAAGTTTCCATGTCGACAATCACCGCCTGCGGCCGGTTCTTGGCAACGCGTTCGCGAAGTTCTTCGGCCGAACGCGTCAACTGCACGGAATGGAAGTGAGAAGAAAGCCCACCAGCCAGTGATTGCGCTAGCTTCGCATCGCTTTCCACAACAACTACACTATGGCCCATAGCTCCTCCTGACGCAAAGTGACGGTCAGCTACAGCGGACTAGGGCTGCGGGGAAGGGCTCAGAACCGCTACTCCACAGACATTGCATGCACGGCTTAGTCAATGACAACGGCCGCTAACTTCGAACGGGCGACTTTTCCGCCCTAGGCTCCAATGGCTCAGCCTGGAGCTTCCCGTTTTTTTTCAGCAATATTTCAACCTTGCCTTCAGCCTGTTCCAGTTCCTTGCGGCAACTGGAGGAAAGCTGCATGCCCTCTTCAAAAAGGGTAAGCGACTGCTCCAGGGGTACATCCCCCTTCTCCAGTTCCTGAACAATTTTTTCCAAGCGCTGGAGACATTCTTCAAACTTGGGCAATTGACTTTCGCTCCTTCTGTGATTCTAATGCTACTTCTCCAGAACATGTCCAGTCTTTTTGTGGAAAAAGCACACGAAAGGACGGTTCGACAATTCGAAACCGGAATTCTAAGCCGATGCAGAACTCTTCGTCCCCAATGCTTCCAGCACATCTATGGCCGAACTGTATCGCCCAAGCGGGGCGCTGATCTGTGCACCCTGCACTGTACTGCGAACTGCAACCAGCATCTCGCGGGCGATCGCCACCCCCTCCTCCCGCGCCGCTTGCGGTGTCGCGGCACGCTGCATGCGCTCCAGGATCGAGTCTGGCACCGATACTCGCAGCTCATTCTTCATGAACTCGGCATTGCGGACGCTTACCAGCGGCCAGATTCCGGCAACGATGGGAATACGGAATTGTTCGATCCGTCGCAGAAAAGTTTCCAGCAGCCGCACGTCGAAGACCGGTTGCGTCACTGCGTATTCCCCCCCGGCGGCAACTTTGTATTCGAAGCGGCGAATTTCTTCATCGAGATCGGTGTGTCCCGGATTCGCACCGACCCCAATCACGAAACTGGTGCCCGTCCCGATAGAATTGCCGCCGATATCAAGCCCGCGATTCAGGTTATGGACGATATTCACCAACCCAATGGAATCGACGTCGAAAACCGCCGTGGCGTCAGGATAGTTGCCCATTTTCGGCGGGTCACCGGTGATGCAGATCAGGTTCTTGATGCCAACCGCCGCAGCTCCCAGCAGATCGCTCTGAATACACAACACATTGCGGTCACGGCACGTGTAATGCAGGATGGTCTCGATTCCGGCTTCACGCTGTATCAACAGCGAAAGCGCCTGGTTGCCCATGCGTGCGGAGGCGCGCGGACTGTCGGGAATGTTGACCGCGTCCACGCCCACCGATTTCAGAAAGCGCGCCCCTTCCAATTCCTTGACGATGTCCGTGCCCTTGGGAGGAACGATTTCGACCATGGTCACAAATTCCCCCCGAGCCAGCTTGGCTCCCATTAGTGATCGCTGTTCCAAAGGTTGAGCTGGCGTCGCCGCGGGCGCGGCTGCGCTTGACACGGGACGAGATGCGGCGGTTTTGCCCCGGGCTTCGCCTACCCGCAGAGCTGACTTCATCACCCGAATATGATCGGGTGTCGTTCCGCAGCAGCCCCCAACAACCCGGACTCCGGACGCCACGAACTTGCGGGCATAACTCGCCATGTACTCCGGCGAGCACAGATAGATATTTCTTCCCTCGACCGAGCGCGGGATGCCTGCGTTAGGCTGCGCCGAAAGCGGCAGCGACGTGACCGCACGTACCCGTTCGATCGCCTCCAGCATCGCCACTGGACCCACGCTGCAGTTGCAGCCAATGACCTGCGCGCCCCATTCTTCCAGCCGCGGAGCGAAGGTTTCAGGATCGGAACCATCCAGACAGTTTCCGTCTTCGTCGATCGTGACCTGCGCGATCAGCGGCAGCTTGCCGCCCACATCTCGGGCAGCCAGCATGGCCTGGTGAAGTTCTTCGAGATAGCCAAAAGTTTCTAGAATCAAGAGATCAACTCCGCCCTCAACCAGCGCCGCGATCTGCTCCTGGAACGCCTGGCGGGCTTCCTCAAACGAAGTCTTTCCTAAAGGCTCGATTCTGGTTCCCAAGGGGCCAACCGATCCTGCTACCCACACATCGAAGCTCTTGGCGGCCTCCCGGGCAAGCCGCGCTCCCGCATAGTTAATGTCATGGACTTTGTCAGCAAGGCTGTGCCGGGCCAGGCGGAAGGCGTTTGCGCCAAACGTATTGGTTTCAATGATTTCGGCTCCAGCTTGCAGATATTCGTGGTGAATGCCGCGAATCAGGTCGGGCTGCGAGAGGTTCAGCTCGTCGTAACAGCGGTTGATGAAAACGCCCTTGGCATAAAGCAGCGTGCCCATCGCTCCATCACAAAGCGCGGGCGACTGCTGGATGCGCGCCAGAAAGTCAGCGGCCATAGTGGTTCAGAATACAGCATCGGCGCGGCAAGCGCACCCTGTTATAA
>JASIKQ010000637.1 GCA_030049565.1 Candidatus Sulfotelmatobacter sp. | reverse complement strand
ACGAACGTGATCGCTCCCGCGCCGGAAGTTGCGCGGGATCAGACGCGGAGGGGTTTGACGCTCGGCGCAGTCGTTCCGCCAGCGCCTCCAGTTGCTTCCGCTAACGCTCGATCGGCGCCCGCTTTAGCGGCCGAGGTCGTGCCACCTGCGCCCACCGTGCGCTCCGAGCATACGCTCTACCTGCCTGCGTTGGATGCAAGCATTATCGGCCCAGCGCCCAAGGTTTCGCGGGATAGGTCGCGCGGTGCGCCCTCACTGGATGCGAACGTGATCGCCCCAGCGCCTTCCTCAGTTGCAAATGATCGGGAGCGTTCTGTGCCCAATCTTCAGGCAAGCGTGGTGCCCCCGGCGCCCACGGCCATGGGGCGCGAAGTTGCGGCTTCACGAATCAGGATGAACGACCCGTCGGTTGTGCCGCCCCCCGTCTCTGCGCCGGAACGCGCGACCACACGTCCCGCGAAGCTTACCTTGCCGGCTCCATCGGTGATTGCTCCACCGCCGTCCGCCGATTCCACCCAGGACTTGCGGCGTCTGGAAAGCGGCGGCGTGGGAGCGACAGCGCCGAACGTGGTTCCTCCTCCGCCCGCTTCCGCAGGCAATACCTCCTTCTTCAGCAGCATTATTGGGAAAATCTTTGGCACGCAGGACGTCGTCCCGCCTCCGCCTCCGGTTTCGTCCGGAGCTGTTTCAGGATCCCCCTTCGCTGCCACAGGCACGCTGGCGGCTAATGTTGTTCCACCTCCGCCATCGGCGGCGTCTCATGAAACTTCACGCCATGCTTCGTTCGGAGCAAACGTCATTCCACCACCCCCCGCCGTGAATGCATCGGCAGGAGCGACCCCGGCAGGCGGACGTGGGACGTCATTAGCGGCAAGCGTCGTTCCCCCGCCACCATCGGTGAACGTCGACTCTAACGGGCAGGGAAAAAATAGCCAGTGGAATCGCACGCAGTTGGCCGGCAACGTCGTTCCGCCACCGCCGACGGTTGAGTCGGGCCCGGGATCGTCAGGCTCGGGAAGAAAGGGTTTTGGTCTGGGAAGTGATGTAGGCACAGCCGTCGCCCCGCCGAAAGCCACAAGCACGGCGGATGCTGCCGGAGCGCTCATTTCACCTGACCCGGGATCGAAAGTTGGGTTGCCGGTCACGAGCAGTGTAGGCTCCGTCGCCATGTCGCCGGCGGGCACTGAGAAGCCGGGCATGGGCGGCGTGGGCGGTGGTGAAGGAATTGGTCATGGCGAAAAACCGGGTAGCGGACTGACGGGGTCTCACGAGGGAGCCGGCAAAAGCCGATTCGGCAATGGATCGGATTCGACCGCAAGGGGGGGGATTTCTCCTGCGCCGGGACCGGGAGGCGCAGGCAGCACTCCCACCGGCACTCCCGCAGTTCCGGGCGTTGACGTTCGCGGCGGCAACACCGTGATTACGCTGCCCAGCTTCGGATCGGATGGCAGCGGCGACCCCAGTGTGCCGGGACGCTCTTCCGTCAAAAAAGCCGAGGGTCCCGCGATTACCATCGTAGCCACGTCGCGTTCGGGCGGAGCGCTTGATTATTACGGCAAGTTGCCCGGCGACAATTACACAGTTTATGTGGATACGGCCATCGGTATGGTAGTGATGCAGTTTGCTGAGGCTGATCCGGGTGCGCACTCGCAATCTGCGCCGCTTACCGGTCCGCAAGGTCTGCGCACTGATTTACCCGCCAATCTTCCTCATGCGCGCGTTGTAGTGAAGTGCCGATTGGATGCGAATGGCAACCTGGGGAACTTTCAGGTGCTTGAGCCCGGACCGGCGGCGATGACGGCGAAGATCATGGCTGCGCTGCCCAGTTGGAAGTTTCGCCCCGCCATGCGTGGCGGGCAGCCGGTGGAAGTGAACGCCATTCTCGGCTTCAACATCGATACCAACGATCGCTATTAACCATCGCCAGATCGTGAACTTCGCGAAGAAACATGGTGTCACTCCTATTATTTCGGCGCTCGGCGCGGCTCTGCGTGATGTGCTAGATTCAGATATTTGATGGACCCCGCTCCCACCATTTCCACGCAAAATCTCACCCGCCGTTTCGGGGATTTAGTCGCGGTTGAAAGCGTTAATCTGCAAGTTGCCCCAGGGCAATTCTTCGGGTTTCTCGGTCCTAACGGCGCGGGGAAGTCCACCACCATCAAAATGCTGACCGGATTGCTGGCGCCGAGTTCGGGGCGAATTGAGGTTCTCGGGCTTGACCTCGAGAAAAATCCCGTGGAGGTGAAGCGGCAGATTGGCGTCGTGCCCGAAGGGATGGCGCTGTTTGGGCGGCTGACGGGCTCGGAATTTTTGAATTTCGCCGGCCGCATGTACGGCCTCGATCGCGAAACTGCGGCTCGGCGCACGGCCGAGCTGCTCGACTTTATGCAGCTCGCCGACCAACCGAAGAAGCTGGTCACCGACTACTCACATGGCATGCAGAAGAAGCTGGCCATGGCGGCAGCGGTTATCCATGGGCCGAAAATTTTATTCCTTGATGAGCCGTTCGAAGGCGTTGATGCGATCGCTGCGGGAACCCTGAAAAACATGCTGCAAGGCATGATCGCCCGTGGAGCGACGATTTTTCTTACTTCCCATGTGTTGGAGATCGTGGAGCGGCTGTGCAGCCACGTCGCGATCATCGATCAGGGTCGCCTGGTGGCTCAAGGCTCGCTTGAGCAACTGCGCGCCGGAGTAGAGGCGCAAGGGCCTACGGGTTCGGGCAACGGCTCGGGAGCACTGGGCGGAAGGATGACGCTGGAAGAAATTTTTCTGCGTACCGTAGGCGGGGCGCGTGATACCAGTCAGGAGCTTTCCTGGTTAGGATGAAGTACGGCATATCCTCCTTGCGCATTACGAATCAGAGAGCGGCCTAACCCAGGACGTCTCAAATGTGCCGCATGCGCAACAGCCAAAGGCGCGGAGCCAGGGTTCGCCGCCGCACAATCGACATGGTTCGCAGCGAATAGTCGAAGTCTTTGCCGCAATCGCAGCACACCCGATAGGTGCGGCCCTTGATGGTGAAGACACGGCTGAGATGCTCGTGGTGACAGCCAAATGCGTAGTCCAACGCCTTTGCTATAGCACCCATAAACCTATCGCACAGCGAACTTTCCTCGCTTTCCAACATTTTTAGACCACCTCTTTCACCTTTTATTTTCTAATGAGAAGGCCCAAATGCTTTGTGAATAGCCTCACACGGAATCGTGTCGTGGATCACAACAATTCCGGAAAGGGAAGATAAATCTGGTTCGGGTCGGCTGCGTCGCGCTGCGACCGCCGCAGGCAGATTCCACAGACCTCTATACGTCGATTCTCACCTATGCAAAGATGGAACTCGAAAAATGACTGCATCCCCGTACCATTCAACCCAACTCGCCGCCATCGCCGAGCTCCGCTGGCGAATCTTCGTTAACTCGTTGCGCACCGTGCGGGGCCAGTTGGAACTCGTCTCGCGAATATTGGTGGGGTTCGCTTTCATAGTGGGGGGGCTGGGCGGAGCAATGGGCATGGGATTTGCTGCATTCTTCATAATCTCCCTGGGCAGACCACAGGGGATTGCGGGGCTGTTCTGGTTCGTATTTATTTTCTGGCAAATCTTTCCGATCATCGCGACTGCCTTCGCAAGTAACCCGGATTCCTCTGAGTTGCTGCGCTTTCCGCTTGGTTATCGGTCTTTTTTTCTGGTGCGGATGGCCTATGGCGCGTTTGATCCAGCCAGCGTTTTGGGCGGGCTGTGGTCGCTTGGAATTTTGCTCGGCGTAGG
>JASIKQ010000636.1 GCA_030049565.1 Candidatus Sulfotelmatobacter sp. | reverse complement strand
GGCCGATGCAGGATTCACCCGAGTGAGAATGGTCATACCGGGCGGGTAGTTTTCTGTGCGAAGCGAGAGCCTGCCCTGAGGTTACTGCATGGAATCTGAGTGGATTGCCTCGCTCGGGGCGTTATTAGTGCGGGCGCTGTTATTTCTTGGCCGGGGCATTGACTGGCGCCGCCGGTTGCGTCTTAATCGGTCCCGTCTTTACCCCTTGCAACACAGACTTCGGCCCACCTTGCTTGATGGCATTAACGGAGAGAGTGATCGATGTCAGCATGAATATGACGGCCGAGAGCGTGGTCGCTCTGGAGAGCCCGGTTGCCGCTCCGCGCGGGCCGAATGCGGCCTGACTGCCCTGGCCTCCAAAGGCGGCTGAAATGTCGCCCGCATTGCCGCTTTGCAGCAGCACGACCACAATCAGGAACAGAGAAACAATAATGTGAACCGTGGTAACAAGAGCAATGAGCATGGAATTGAAAACCCTACATTGTTTGGAATGTGCATTGGTGCGGAAGGGGGGATTTGAACCCCCACGCCTTTCGGCGCCACCCCCTCAAGATGGTGTGTCTGCCAGTTCCACCACTTCCGCACTGATGTGAAACGAGCCACCGGCGCAGACGTGATTATAGCAGAAAGCGTGGGATCGCCCTTGAATCGACGGCCAATTCTCGCAGCTTCAAGAAGTTCATCGCTGAGCATCCGCGCCCTTAACTCGGCGGTTGCGGCACATCCGGCGGCGGCATGGGCGGCACAGGAGATGCTCCCTGAGCGGGCTTGGGAGCGTCTTCCGAACTTTCTCCCGGACGCCGCATGCTGGGCGCATTTGCCGGCCGCTCCTGCTCTTCCTTCTTTGCTTCCTTTTCTTTATCCCGCTCCGGCAACACAACTTCTTTTTGCGTGCGGACAATTTTTTCGCCGCCCACCTTCATGGTTTCGACGCGCACCACTTCATCGCCGACGATGCGCACAAAATCCACGTCCGCCGGAGGCTCGCCGTAAATCCATTCTTCGTACTCGGTGTCGCCATCGCGTTCTCGCACTTTCTTCGGCGGCTTGCCCTTGGCGTGAACCACCATCTCCGAATTCATCCCCACCAGCACGCGATGTTCCTGGATTGCTTTCTTAACCAGGGGCGGCACCGTATCCAGGTAGGCCTGCTCTTTGTTTCGGGCAGTGAAATCCAGCACGGGATAAAGCAGGCTGCGCAATTGCTGCGCCGTCATCTCGGGAACGTATTTATCAAAATAAAGATCAACGAATGAGCCGTGCGAGTTGGCCTGAGGGTTATCGTTGCCGCCGGGAGAAAGCGGGGGGCCGGCGGCGCCTGAGATTTCCACCCGCTGATACCATTTCTTCTTGCGAATTGGGCCGCCGTTGAGTTCGAAGTGAATATGGTCGTCTTTGATCTGCACCCATGAAATCTGCGTGGGATCGCCCGGCTTGATCGCCGGCCCATAAATCGCCAGCGCTTCCCGCATTTCCTCGCCACTGGGCGAGATCCCGCCCTGCTTCAGCCGCAAGCCTTTCGTGCCCATTGGAAACACGGCTCGCGCGTACACTAACTGCATTTCGAAATCATGGATCACTTCGTAGCGCGTCTGTTTCGACATGCGCGGGGCGTTGCCAGGAATCGGCGGAGCGGACGGAGCCGAGGTATGATCATTCGCCGGTGGGGCTGGGGTTGCGGCTTGAGAATTCTGCGATGAAGCGGCGGATGTCTGGCACAACGCGGGGATGGGCAAACCAAGAAGCGATACCAACAAAGCGGGAAAAAGCAGGAGAGACGCGCTCTGCCAACGCATACTGCACCCCGGGACCTAGGCTCATTATACGGGATGAGTCCAAGAGGCACGAGGTTGGCAGGGAAAAACGAGCCACCAGTCTGCGCGGGCGAAATAGTTCACCGAGAAATTCGATTTTGCGGGGCGCAGCGCCATTCGGCTGCACTCAGGACAGGCTTTCAGCGCTGCGACCAAGATTTTCTTCTCTGTGCGGGCTTTAGTGCCTGAAGTCCCGCAGCTCACTTCTTCTGAACTATTTAGGACTCGTAGCTCGCCGCTCAGACGCTCTTCGGTCCGTGCTTTTTGTGCTGCTGGCACTTTTTCATGATAGCCGACCGGAGGCGGGTGCGAAGGTCGTCGGGCAGTTCATAGAGTTGTGAGTCGCGGTAAATCTCAATGGTCTTTTTTGTGGTGTCGCAAACCACGTAGCAGTTGTGGCACCAGGAGAGGTGATTCTCCAGCTCGATCTTGGTCGATTCGTCGATCACCCCGTCCAAATAATTGGTCAGCTCGTTCAAAAATTCAGAGCATTTCACTGGTTGCCATCTCCACTCGCTCGCTTGCCATCGACAATTCCGCTATCTTCATTGCCGCGTCTTTGAAAGTACCTTCCCAGCCGCTCGCGCAATTGCAATCGCGCGCGCAACAGCCGAGATTTCACCGCGGGGACGCTCAAATCCAGCGCGGCCGCGGTTTCCTCCGTCGAAAGTCCTTCCACATCCCTTAGTACGAATACGGTCCGAAAGCCCGGGGGAAGGCCCTGGATCGTCTTGCTTAAAATCTCGCGCAACTCAGCCTGGTTATATTGTTGCTCTGGATTGGGGCTCCAATCGGCGATCTCGCGTGGCAGCGAATCATCTTCGGTCTTTATATCTTCATCGAGCGAAACCGTACGCTCGGGCTTTTTGCGGCGCAGCTTCATCAACGCTTCGTTGACGGCGATGCGCACCAGCCAGGTATAAAACTTCGACTGCTCCTGGAACTTTGCCAGATTGCCTTACGCCTTCAGGAACGCTTCCTGCACCACGTCTTCCGCGTCTTCGCGGTTCTGAGTGATGTGTTGCGCGATCCGAAAAACGTTGCGGTCGTAGCGCCGAACCAGCTCTTCGAAGGCCGCGTCGTCGCCCTGCTTGGCCGCTCGAACCAGCGCCAGTTCGTCAGTTACGGGCTGTTCCAGTTTATTTTGGATGGCTCCCATGGTTTCGGCGATTCAGTATTTTGACGGCTAAAATCCGCCGTCGAACCAAAATAATTCTTATTCTACTTGGTGATGAGTGATTTGCCCAATCTGGAACCACTCGTCCTGCTTCGACGCCTGGGTATTCGTGCGGATGGTGCCCGGAGCTTTCCTAGTAGATCGGTGAATTCGGTGTGTTTTGGAATTCGTTGACGAAACCGTGGTGGGTCACCGCGAAGTGGATTTCTGTGCTCAGCCAAGCCCCTCGGCCCATGCTACAAGCCTTCGGTACCCACTCACCCCGTCAAAGGCAACATCTGGTGCACGTTTTCGTGGTAGCTGATGATTCAGTCCGCGCCCGTAGGAGCCGAGCCGGCGATTGATCCGTCCCACCTCGCCCCGGTGTCAAGATGAACAATCTTGCAGCATCATCCGCCTTTCCCCACACCCCGATTTGCGATACAGTCGAGTCAGCCGGTACGCGGTCGAACACGTCCTTGCGTACTCTGGGGC
>JASIKQ010000635.1 GCA_030049565.1 Candidatus Sulfotelmatobacter sp. | reverse complement strand
TGGAAGCATGTGATCGAGCCCTTCGCGACCTACCGCTTCGTGACCGGCGTCAACAACTTTGCCAACATTTTGAAATTTGACGAGCGCGACGTTCTGAGCGACACCCATGAGGTGGAATACGGCTTTATAACCCGTCTTTATGCCAAGCGCACCTCGGCGAAACCGGAAGATTGTACTGACATCATGACGCCCCTTATTGCCGGCGGACCAGCGCCGGAATCGATTATTCCCTGGCAACATCCCAGCATTCTGCAAACCACGCCCTGCGCCGAACAACCTTCCGTAAGAGAGCTCGTCACCTGGGAATTAGCGCAAAAATATTTTCTTGATCCCACCTTTGGCGGAGCTTTGGTTCCGGGGCAGCGGAACGTATTTACCACCACGGAAGATCTTACCGGGATTGCATTTCTAACCCAGCCGCGGCATCTCTCGCCGCTGATTTCGCGGTTGCGCGTGGAAACCAGCGCCCGGACTGACGCGGAATGGGATCTCGATTACGACTTTCAGAATACGCGCGTGAATGCAAGCACAGTTCTGGCCAACTACCACTTCGGCCAGGTGACCATCGGCGGCGGCGATGCGCTTCTGGAAATTCCGGTACAGACCGGAGTTGCATCCTCGAATTCGGCCACGCCCGAGCACTTCAACCAATTTCGCGCTGCCCTGGGATATGGGCGCTTGGTTAAGCGCGGATTCAGCGCCGCAGGCAGCTTCGGCTTTGACGCGGACCTTCGACAGTTGCAGTTTGTCAGCGTCCAGACAACTTATAACTGGGACTGCTGCGGAGTCACGCTCGAATACCGTACCTACACCGTCGCCAATGTGCGCAACGAAAACCTGTTGCGTTTCAGTTTCACTCTCGCCAACATCGGTGGCATCGGCAGCCTGCGGCCACAAGAGCGCCTGTATTAAGGTCGGGCACAACCTTCCGCGCCTTGTTAACATACTTACGGTGATCATGGACCTCGACGCAAAAGCCTCGACGCTGCATTCTCGTTTGCGGGAGCTTCGGCGGCTTCTGGTCGCTTATTCCGGCGGCGTCGATTCCTCGTACTTGGCGTGGGCGGCTTATCGGACGCTGGGGAATGACATGCTGGCCGTCATCGCCGATTCCCCCAGCCTGGCGCGCTGGCAGTTGGCTGATGCCATCGCATTCGCCCGCGAGCAATCGATTCCTTTGGAAGTGATTGCGACCTCGGAACTGGATCGCGAAGAATACCTCCGCAATGACGGGCAGCGATGCTTTTTCTGCAAAGACGAGTTGTTCACGCTGATGCAGCGATTGCGCGAATCTCGAGGCTTCGATGCCATTGCTTATGGCGTCAATCGCGACGATCAGGGAGATTTCCGTCCCGGGCAGCGGGCTGCGAATATGCATCATGTGGCCGCGCCTCTGCTCGATGCCAGGCTTGGCAAAGATGAAATTCGTGGTTTGGCACGCACTGCTGGCTTGCGGATTTGGGATAAGCCGGCTTCGGCATGTTTGTCATCGCGGATCGAATATGGGCGTCCGGTGACGCGCCAGGCGCTGGCGACCGTGGAGAAGGGCGAAGACGCGCTGCGTTCACTGGGGTTCCGGCAGTTCCGGGTGCGTCATCATGGAGAGATTGTGCGCATTGAAATTGCGCGGGACGAGATGAAGCGAGCGCTTGATCCGGCAATGGCAGCCGAATTCAGCAGTATCTTCAAGGCCCTCGGATTCAAATTCGTAACTCTCGATCTGGAAGGATTCCGCTCCGGATCGATGAACGGTCTTCTCCCGCCCGGCGACTTGTTCAAGCGCGTCGGTTAAACCCTCACTGGCGCGAACAGAATCGCATTGAATCTTAAGACACCTCCAATCGCCGCCGGCCTGACCACATCCCGCCTGATGCTGTAAGATAATCAAGCATCCATCTGTGAATTCAAGGCGGTTTTTAGTGACTTTCATCCGGCATGCTTTTGTTCTGATGCTTTCTGTGTGTCTGGGCTGTGTGGCGCAGTCTGCTGCTCCCGCTTCTTCGACCGGGTTGTCCAACAAGATCGAGCGTCAGGTTCGGTCGTATTACAAGATCCCACCGGACGTGAAGATTTCGGTGAGCGCGCCCGTACCAAGCTCCGAATTTCCGAATTACGATTCGGTGAGCGTGATCGTCGACAACGGCGAGAAGAAACAGGACCTCACATTTCTGGTCTCCAAAGACCGCTCTTCTCTTATGCGGACGGTCAAGTTCGATCTGAACAAGGATCCGTTTGTGGAAACCATGAACAAGATCGATATCAGCGGGCGGCCGACACGCGGGGCCAAGGGATCGAAAGTGGTGCTGGTCAATTTCGACGATTTTGAGTGCCCGTTTTGCTCCCGGCTGCATCACACGCTGTTCCCTGAGATTCTGAAGGAATACGGCGATCGTGTGACCTTCATTTACAAAGATTATCCGCTGGTGGAAATTCATCCCTGGGCTATGCACGCCGCCGTCGACGCCAACTGCCTGGCTGCTCAGAGCAGTGATGCCTATTGGGACTTCGCCGATTACATTCATTCCAACCAGAACGAGGTGAGCAATGAGAAAACGCCGAGTGCACGTCTGGAGGCGGTCGATAAACTCACCATGCAGCAAGGCCAGAAGCACAATCTGGACATTGCGAAGTTGCAGGCGTGTGTGAAGGCGCAGGATGAGAGCGCGGTGAAAACCTCGATGAAACAGGGGGAATCAGTTGGGGTGGATGCGACTCCCGTGGTGTTCGTCAACGGGGAAGAGGTCAGTGGCGGTGCTGTATCAGCCAATGTAATACGGGCTGCGCTCGATCGAGCGTTGAAAGATGCCGGCGTGCCGGCGCCCCAACACTCCGCGGCCAATGCGACGCCGGCCTCCAAGTGAGCTGAATCTTTGGTCCAGTAAGCGTTGAATAGCGCCGGCCCGATCATCAGTTTTCCGGGAACCTGGTTCGCGGATGCCGGCGGGGGGAATTCTTTGAGAAAAAACTCTGATTACATCCGGCTGGCGGCGTGGGTGACGTTCGCCACTTTACTGGCCGCGATGGCGGGATGCAAGTCACAAGTCGGCGGCGACGTGATGGCCACGGTGGATGGCCGCAAGATTTTCCGCTCCGACGTCGATAAGTACTACGACAATCAAGTCGCCAGCGCGCAGCAGCAGCCGGTCGGTGAACAAGCGACTATTCTTCGATTGAACATTCTTCGCCAGCTCATTGACGACGAGATGGTCATGCGCCGCGCCGAGAAGCTGGGACTGCTGGCCACGGAAGACGAGGTCGACCGCAAGCTGAACGAGATCAAATCTCCTTACACGCAGGAGCAATTCGATCAAAGGCTGAAAGAAAAGAAAATCAGCCTGGAAGATTTCAAGCGAGACATCCGGCGTTCCATCACTGTCGATAAAGTGATGAACAAGGAAGTTTCCTCGAAGATCAATGTCACCGACCAGGACGTGACCAACTATTTCAACGCGCACAAAGCCGAATTCAACCTGATCGAGCCGCAATATCATCTGGCGCAGATTTTTGTTACGCCCCTGCCCAACCCGCAGGTACACAACCAGAACAACAAAGCGCAGAACGAGGCCGATGCCCGCAAGAAGATTCAGATGATCTCGAACCGTCTGGATAGCGGTGATGATTTTGCGACTCTGGCCATGAATTCTTCAGAGGACCCGGAAACCTCCGGCAACGGCGGGGATCTCGGTACGGTTCCGGAATCTTCTTTGCGTACCACCGATCCGGCCACCCGGGATGCAGTGCTCAAGCTAAAACCCGGACAGTACACTCCAATTATTGCGGTGGTCAATCCGCAGACCAAGCAGCTTGTGGGTTTCCGTATTGTGAAGCTGGTTTCGAAGGAGCCGGCGGGTCAGCGGGACCTATCGGATCCGCGGGTGCAACAGGCAATCCGCTCGCAACTGCACGACCGCCGGGAACAGTTGCTGAAGGCCGCTTACTATGAACTGTTACGCGATTCGGCCAAGGTGGAAAATTACTACGCGAAACAGATCCTGGATAGCAACGGCATCCTGAAATAGCATCACTCGACGATTGCCAGGACATCGCCTGCGTTGACCGCGCCGCCTTCGTGGATCAGAATCTTCTGAACTATTCCTTTCTTGGGCGACTTGATCTCGTTCTGCATCTTCATGGCTTCAACCACGGCGATGCCGGCGCCGGGCGCGACCTCGTCGCCTTCTTTGGCCAACACGCGCACCACTTTGCCGGGCATGGCCGCGGTGATTCTCCTGGGCCCATGATCGTCGGCGGCGCGGGCACGGCTGCGGAGAGAACGAGGATCGCGAACTTCTACCGCAAAACGTGCGCTGCCTACCCACACGTGAAGCTCCTGGGCAACATGCTCAGCTTTGACCTCATAAGCTTTGTTTGCGATTCGCAGCGAAAGAACATCCGGGCGAGCGATCACCGCATCCACGTCCAAAGCCTGGCCGTTAAGCCGGCATGACCAGCGTCCATCGGCGTGATCGAGATCTAGCCGGTAGTTTTTCCCGTCGATAATGACGTCGTAGATCATGAAGGCCGGTTCTCAGTTGCCCGTCTTAGTCCCACTTCCTCAGTGCAAAGCTTCGCGGCGGCTTGCCGACTTCCACTTGGAATCAAGCGACGCCGTCGCGCCCCGCCCGCTGCCGTCCCTCTCGCCTGGGCTGGCTCCCGTCGCTCCCAGGGCGGCGAAGATGCCGGCAGCAACGGCTGCGACATTTGCCGCCGAATCGGCAGCTTTCTTTTCTTTACCCGCCAGCATGCGGTCGAGAAATCCGGTGTCGAGCTGGCCGGCGCGAAATTCGGCGTCGCGCAGAATGCGGCGAAACAAGGAAATGTTGGTCTTGATCCCGCCGACGAAATATTCGTTGAGTGCGCGAATCAAACGCGAGATCGCCTGCTCGCGGTCGGTGCCATAGCCAATCAATTTAGCCAGCAGCGGATCGTAATCAATTGGCACGCTCCAACCTTCGTACATGCCGCTGTCGCGGCGAATGCCGGGACCGGACGGCGCTAATAACAGCGTGATCTTGCCCGGGCTGGGGAAGTAGTTGTTGTCAGGATCTTCCGCATAAATGCGGCATTCGATGGCGTGGCCGCGGATACTTATATCCTCCTGTTGGAAAGGAAGTTTCTCTCCCGCCGCGATGCGAATCTGCAAATGCACCAGATCAAGCCCGGTGACGAGCTCGGTGACCGGGTGCTCCACCTGCAAACGCGTGTTCATCTCGAGGAAATAGAAATTTCTCTCCGGGTCGACCAGAAACTCGACTGTGCCGGCATTAGTGTAGCCGGCGGCATGAGCAACCCGCACTGCCACTTCACCCATGCGGCGGCGCATGTCGGCGTCAACAATCGGGGAGGGCGCTTCTTCCAAGACCTTCTGATGACGGCGCTGGAGTGAGCATTCGCGTTCGCTGAGGTAGACCGTGTTGCCGTGCTCATCGGCCAGAATCTGCATCTCGATGTGTCGAGGGTTGACGATGGCTTTTTCAATGTAAACTTCGCGGTCGCCAAAGGAACGCTCCGCCTCGCTGCGCGCCGCTTCCAATGCGGATTTGAGCTGCTCGCGAGCATGCACCAACCGCATCCCCTTGCCGCCGCCACCGGCCGCCGCTTTCAGCATGATGGGATAGCCAATTCTTGCCGCCACCTGCCATGCTTCTTCGAACGATTCCAGCCCCCGCGAGGTCCCGGGAACAAAAGGAACACCAGCTTTTTCCATGGCCTGGCGGGCACGAGTTTTCGATCCCATGGCCTCCATGGCCGATGCGGTAGGCCCGATGAACTTCACGCCAGCCTCGCCGCAGGCCTGGGCGAACTTTGCGTTCTCGGAGAGAAATCCGTAACCGGGATGAATGGCCTCGGCGCCCGAGCGCTTGGCGACATCGAGAACTTTGGGAATATTCAGATACGATTCGCTGGCCGGCGCCGGCCCGATGGGATATGCTTCGTCAGCCTTGCGCACGTGCAGCGACGCGCGGTCGACGTCAGAGTAGACTGCGACGACTCCGATGCCCATCTCGTGGCACGCACGAATGACGCGCACCGCAATTTCACCTCGATTCGCAATGAGAATCTTCTTAAACATGCGCATCGGATTCTGATCAAGGACCCACAATTCTAGTCTCTGGACGCTGCGGAAGCGAGCATCCTCATTTGCCCACGCCCGGGCTGGAATCACTTCTCTCTGTGGTCCGGTTTAGCAATCCAGCATGGGTTGCTCCGCCTCTGGCATATTATTGTCTGCTGTTTCGATTCCGCTTTTTCTCATGATTCCCTCCGACCCTCAGCCGACAAGCGAAGCAACATCACCTCCGGAGCAACTTTCGAATGGCGAACGGGTAGGAAAGCACGAAAGCCACCGGCGCGCGCCCGAAACGAACCTTCTGCCAGGACTGATTTTGGCAGGAGGCTTCGCCGCCAGGCTCTACGAGGCTGCGGCCTACTTCCTTAATCCAGATGAGGCCCTGCACGTGCTGCTGGCCGGCCAGCCTTCGGTGAAGCTGGCCTACGCCGCGGCTCTGACCAACGCTCATCCGCCATTGCTTATCCTCTTGCTTTACTACTGGCGTTGGCTGGGAAGATCAGAACTCCTCCTGCGTTTGCCCTCTGTACTGGCGGGGACAGCCTGCTGCTGGCTTGCATACCTCTGGCTCAAGCAGCTTACCGAGCGCAGGGCTGCGCTTATGGGCTTGCTCCTGCTTTCTTTCTCGCCCGCATTCATACGCCTTTCGGCGGAAGT
>JASIKQ010000634.1 GCA_030049565.1 Candidatus Sulfotelmatobacter sp. | reverse complement strand
CAAAAAATCAAAAATTTCCTCACCAAGTGGCGCGATGTGCAGAAGCGCATTCCGCTGCCGGAGATGACGGAACTGTTGATCACGCCGCAATTACCGGAATACCCCAAGATTGCGCGTGACGTTTTCATGCTGCTGCTGGATGGCAAGCTGCGCTCCCGTACAGAGACGCTGAAATTCTTGAAACCCTTCGCGCCACCCCCACCACCACCGCCCCCAGCGCCAAGGCGTGGAAGAGGGAAAGCGGCCGCCGCCGCAGCGGGGACACCAAGCGGCCCTGTGGCGAGTCCAGGTAAGAAGGGAAAGGCAACGGCAAAGAATGCTCCGATGGCAGCACCAGCACTGCCGCCGCCCGCACCCCGAGCGGCTGCAAAGCCGAAAGAAGCTTCAAAACAACCGCCGAAGACTGCGGCGAAGGCGCCTGCAAAAACTCCAGCCAAAGCGGTGAAACGCGCGGCCAAACCCGCCAAGCGCGCCAGCAAACCAGCGACGAAAAAAAGGCTAAAACCGAAGCAAGCGGCTAAGAAGAAGGCAAAACGGCGAAAACGCTAGGGCCGGTTCCAGCATAATTTTGCCGGAACGTCCAGTTGAAACGGGCTTATAATGAGGCCATGCGGCGCACGCTATTCATAGCGGCGTTGGTGCTTTCGCTGGCCTCATGGCAGGCCTGGGCGCAGCGCGGCGGTGGTCACGCCGGGGGCGGGGGCGGACATGCCGGCGGATTCAGCGGTGGCCACATGGGCGGCGGATTCGGTGGCGGGCACGCATTCAGCGGCGCACATTCCTTCAGCAGCGCACGGTCTTCCGGCGGGGTTCACTCTGGTTCTGGCTACGCGGGACGGTCCTTCAATCGTCCGGGCTTCGTTCGCCCGGGTTTTGGGCGAGGATCGGGCGCATGGGGCCGCAATCATTCCGGCGTAGGCGTCCGGATCCGCTCCTACCCGTATGGATACGGATATGGGTATGGAAATTGCTGGGGCGGATATTGTGGCTACGGTGGTTATGGCTATCCTTATCTGTGGGGCGGAATTGATCCCTATTGGTGGTGGGAAGGCGATAACAACAATGATAGTTCTTCCGCCGACAACGGCTACGACGGCGGCTATGGGTACAATCCCGGCTACGATCCCGGCCCACAATATGACAATGGCCTGGCGAACCAGATGAACCAGCAAGGCCTTGTTCCCTGGCGATCGCAGGGTGACCGCGAAGCTTACGCGAAAGCGACTCCGCCGCAGCAGCAACAAACTATGGAATCTCCTGCAACGGTGCTGGTTTTCCGCGATCAGCACAAGGTAGAAGTGCAGAATTACGCCATCGTCGGCCAAACCATCTGGACCTTCGCTCCGCAGCACACGCAGAAAATTCCCTTGTCCGAGCTCGATCTGCCCGCCACAGAGAAAGCCAACGACGAACGCGGCGTTGAGTTCCGCCTGCCGGGAACGGGTGAAGGGCAGTAATTTTCCGCCAGATCTTCAGCAGCCACTTAAACAAGCCGATTCCTCGCTACTGCAACTTCCCATACTCCGCTTTGGCTTGCTTCAGGACAGGTATGTCAGGGTCGGCGTCTTTCCAGAGGGCGAAGAAATCCTGATACGCGGTGCGGCTTTTGGCGGCGTCGCCTTCGAGCGCGTAAGCGCGGGCGAGGCCAAGATACGAGAGTGCATATTCGAGGCCACCAAAATCCACGCCGCGGTGATCGAGCACTCTTTGAAATTCTGCCGCCGCTTCCGGCCCCTTTTTCATCTTCAAATAAGCTCGCCCGCGATCATAGGTCGACTGCAGACCGGTGGCATTTCCGAGCTCATAAGGCTTAACTTTCTCGAGCAATTCAATCGAAGCCGCAGGATGCTGGTGGTTCATCTCGATCACTGCCCGCAGCCAGGGGTCATCGATTTTATAGATGGTGTCGTCAGGATACTCCTTCAGCAATTCGGAGTAGATCGCTTGTGCCTCGCTGTCCGAGCCAACAACGGCGAGCTGATAAGCCGCGATAAGTCTGACCAGTTTGTCGGGGCTAAGCGATAGCGCCTGCTTGACCTTGGCAGGAACGGCCGAGTTGTTCCCCATCATCATTTCTATCCCCGCGTCGCCCAGCAACGTCTGGGCCGCGTTTCCCTTCAGCCCGGTGCGCATGTAGTCATCAAACACCTGCTGACTCATCTCCAGCGCCTTGCTGCGGTGGCCTTTGAACGCCTCAACGCCGGCAAGCGTCGACTTCATGAAGACTTCCTCGGGGCGTCCATTCGCCCATTGAATTTCCCGTTGCATGGCAACCGTATCTCCCTGAATGAAGGCGATCGCGTAGAGCACATCGTGAACGGCAAATTGGTCCACTTTTTGGGCGATCGCCTTCTCGGCGATCGCTTTGGCCTCGTCGTAGCGGCCGAGCGAAAGGTACTCAGAGGCCAGGTTCCCGTACGGGAGAAAACTGGCGGGCTGGAGCCGCAGCGCCTCCTGCGTCTGTTGCAGGCCTTGCTCACGCTGTCCCAGGAGATCGTAACGGTCCCCCAGGGTGAGATACGGCGACCAGTCGCGCGGATACGATTGCTCCCAAAGACGAAGGGCTTCGACCTGCTTGTCCAGGTCCCCGCTGACGATGGCATAGTAGCGGGTCGTTATGTAAAGCTTCTCCAGTTCGCTGGCGCGCTGGCGGCGGTCGAATGCCTGCTTCATGTACTCCGCAGCGCTCTCGTTCTCGTTGTTGTTCGCGTACACCTGCGCCAGGCGCGCGTAGGCGAAGGCGAAATTGGGATCGAGCTCGATCGCCTTCTTGTAAAACGGAATCGATCCTACTTCCGACTTGATGCGCTGGGTCTCGGCCAGGTTGAACATCTTCAGAGCTTCCAGCGAAGAGGTGGTCGCTTCTTCCAGTGGCGTATCGAATTTCTGAATTGAGGCAAGAGATTCGCCCAGCTTGCCCCGGAGACGGGTCGCGGCCTCGCCGAGCGATTTCAGAACGGCATCCTTATTTTCTGCATCCGCCTGTTCGTGGGCGATGGAATCACCGGTCGCGCAATTCAACGCTTGCAGGTCGATCAGGTAGTGGCTGCCGAGCGTAGAAATCGAGCCGGTCAGCATCGCCTTGATGCCGGCGCGCTGGCAGACTTCGCGACCCAGTTCATTGGTCAGCCGCTCATCGGGCGAGCGCCCCATGTAACCCAGCGTCTCGCGCACCCGCTGCTGGGACATGATGTTGAGGAACGGCGACTGCTCCAGTTGCACGGAAAGAGCTTGCTTCAGCGTCCCGTCAAACACGGCATCGCCGGTGGTGTTGGTGAAATCCGCCAGCAGGAGTGTGTCTTTCTCGGTGAGAGCCGGCTTGCGGTGCTGGTAAAAGTACACAGCGGAGCCTGTAAGAACGAGGGCTAGGCATGCCGCGGCCACTGGAACCAGCCAGCGTTTTCGAACCGGAGAGGCAATGGCGGGCGCACTCGCGTGAGCTGCAACTTGCGCGGAAACTGCCGCAGGCACGCCGCCGGAAGGCGGGGCAGGCGTGACGGAAGCGCTTGATGGCGGCTTCGCATGTGAGGCCGCGGCAACGGGTTGCGGCGGTTCCTCGGCCGCAGCTACTATCCGGCGGCTCGAGTCCGTGTCACGCTTCAACCGCTGCAACTCGGCCCGCATTTCTGACGCATGCTGATAGCGCAACTCACGGTCCTTTTCGAGTGCACGATTGATAATGCGTTCCAGTTCGGCGAGCAAATCGGGATTCAGGCGGATGGCGGAAACCGGCGCGCGATTGAGAATCGATTCGAAGATCACGGCCGAGGTATCGCCCCGGAACGGCACTGTTCCGGTCGCCATCTCATACAGCACGGCGCCGAACGAAAAGAGATCGGTGCGGGAGTCTAGTTCCTTGCCGCGCGCCTGCTCCGGTGACATATAGGCAACCGTGCCAACCGCCATACCCGGGCTGGTGAGGTGCTCAAGGTCAACTGCCGCAGTCGCGGCTGCTGTGACTCCGGTGTTGAGTGAGCGATCGGCTGCGACGGCGACTTTAGCCAGACCAAAATCCAGAATCTTGGCATGACCTCGCTGGGTGACGAAAATATTTGCAGGCTTGATGTCACGGTGGACAATGCCTTTGGCGTGAGCGGCATCGAGCGCATCGGCGATCTCGATGGACAAAGTGAGAATCTGCTCGGTTTCCATCGGGCGGCTGGCGATCTTATGCTTCAGCGTCAGGCCGTCAAGAAATTCCATGACGATGAAGGGCCGACCGCTTTCCTGCCCGATTTCGTGAATCGTGCAAATATTCGGATGATTGAGAGCAGAGGCTGCCTGCGCCTCGCGTTGAAAGCGGGCCAATGCCTGGGAATCTTTCGCGACTTCATCGGGCAGGAACTTGAGGGCGACGAAGCGGTGCAGATTGAGATCTTCAGCCTTGTAAACCACACCCATCCCGCCGCCGCCCAGCTTCTCGACGATGCGATAGTGCGAAATAATCTGGTCAATCATGCTGACGCGCCATGGTAGGTGGGATATCGAACTAAGTCAACAAAGCCCGAGGGGTGGACACAGTGATCCCTGGATTCTCCACAACTCCGCAGCACGCGTTATCCTGAAAGTATCCGAAGCCGTTTGAGGCCAGTGACTGGCCTAAGGAACGACTGGCCTAAAGCCCGATGATGAGTAAGAACTCCGCGCGCATTTTCTATCTGACTATTGCTCTGGCTGTAGTCTTGCTCGACCGCTGGACCAAGCACATCGTGGCGCGCCGCATCGGGCTTTACCACCACATTCAGATTATTCCCGGTTTCTTTCGCCTCACGCACACGGAGAACACCGGCGCGGCCTTCAGCCTTTTCGCCGACTCGATCACGCCGTGGAAGACAGGGCTGCTGATCGCATTTTCAGTAATCGCCCTGATCGTGGTTTCAGTGCTGCTCTGGAAAAATCACCACGCCCACATTGCCACCGGCATTGGCTTGGCGCTCATTATGGGAGGAGCGATCGGAAATCTATGGGATCGCGTGGCACGCGGGCGTGTGGTCGATTTTTTACTTTTTTATGTGAAGCGATATCAGTGGCCGGTGTTCAACCTGGCAGACAGCGCAATTGTCATCGGTGCATGCCTGCTGGTGCTGGAGATCATTTTTGTGAAGTCACACCACGGGAACGAAAACCCGGTTAAAACCCCTGCTGCACCAATTCATCCACGCTGAGCGAACTGTCGTTCTCCTCGCGGCTCATCATTTTTTCGACGTACTTGGCAATCAAATCGGCCTCAAGATTTACGGGGTTGCCTGGCTTGAGCGAATTTAGATTCGTCATCTCTACAGTGTGCGGGATGATGGCGATCGTGCATAACATTCCTTCCAGCTTGGCAACGGTGAGGCTGATGCCTTCAATCGAGATGGATCCCTTGAAGACTGTGTATTTTTCGATCTCGCTTGGCAATTCGATCCGCAGCCAGAAATTTTCCGAGTCTGCGATGCGCTCAAGGGCAATGAATCTGCCCACGCCGTCGACGTGTCCTTGAACGATGTGGCCGCCAAAGCGGCCATCGGCCTTCATGGGCAGTTCAAGGTTGACCAGCGCGCCCTCATGCATGCGTGAGAAAGAGGTGCGCAGCCATGTTTCGGGGGCAAGATCGGCGCAGAACGAGCCCGGCTTGATGTCGAGCGCCGTCAGGCAAACGCCGCTGACCGCAATGCTCTGGCCGTTTGTCAACTCTTTCGGCGCATTCGTTGCGGCGATCGTGATGCGGCGAGTTTCGCCGAGCTGTTCGATGCGAGCAACACGGCCGACTTCTTCAATGATTCCGGTGAACATACTTGGCCTCGACGGAACATCATAATCCATCATGGAGACACGGGGCACGCAGATGACAAACCTTAATTTGTTCCGCGTAGGTTTATCTTCGGGACAAGTTATTCGCTGTAGGGATCGCGCAAATATCCTTCGATCGCCACATCCTCTCCGAGGCGGTGCCAACGAATATCCTTCAGCCTCCGGCTGTGCTGGACAAAACTCGAGTCCCCGGCGAATGGGATCGCGCTTTCACCCAAAATTGCCGGCGCGTAATAAAGAAAAAGTTTGTCGACCACGCCGGAGGCAAGCGCGGCGGCATTCACTGTCGCTCCGCCCTCGATCATCACGCTGGTGATTTCCAGTTCGCCGAGGCGGCGCAAGACCGAGAGAATATCGGGCCGGCCGTCAGCCGCGTGCGGGAGTTGCTCCACGCGAACGCCGCGAGATTCCAATTCGTTTTTTTTCTCGTTGCCGGCAGAGCAGAAAACCAGCACGTCATCTTTATTACCAATTTCACTCGCCAGGCTCTGCACCAGGCGCGAACTCAGTGGCAGCCGCAAACGCGAATCCAGAATCACCCGCAATAGCGGACGGCGCCTCGGTTGGCCACTGCGATCGGTGAGCAGGGGATCGTCAGCCAGAATCGTCCCGATCCCCACCATGATTGCATCGCTTTCGTGCCGTTGTCGCTGCACATGGGCACGAGCGGCCTTGCCGGTAATCCATCCGCCGGGGGGTATTCCGGGCACGCGTTGGGTGGCGGCCGATGGCTGCGGGGCAATTTTCCCGTCCAGTGACATTGCCACCTTCAGCGTTACCAACGGAACGCCATGGCGAATGTAGCGGGCGAAGGCTTCGTTCACGTGCCGGGCCTGGGTTTCGAGCTGTCCAACCTCAACTTGAATTCCGGCCGCGCGCAATTGTTCGAATCCCCGTCCGCTCACCTTCGGATTGGGATCCGCCATGCAGGCGACCACGCGGCGAATTCCTGCACGAATAATGGCATCGGTGCAGGGTGGCGTGCGGCCTTGATGAGCATGGGGTTCGAGGTTGATATAAAGCGTGCCACCGCGTGCTCTTTCGCCAGCCTCTTCCAGCGCAAGGATTTCAGCATGTTTGATTCGGTCATGGATGTAGAAGCCAGTGCCAGCGACATTGCCTTGCGCATCGACAATGACCGCGCCGACGTGAGGATTGGGTGCAGCCAATCCGAAACCCTGCCGCGCCAGATCGAGCGCGCGGCGCAGAAACTGCTCGTCGGTGACGGGATCAGACATTCAGGAAAATCTATCACGGTGAGGGCCTCAGACCTTGCCTCCATCAGGACGAGCGGAATTTACTTTCTTGATTTCGGAGACGGCATCGCTGTAAACAGCGTCCTAATCAGTGCTACGATTCGATTATTGTTTTATCTCGGGTGTGATGCCGGCAGTGATTTGTTCTCGCTGCCGGCCGCGGCTATCGGGGCGAATTAAGTCCGTATTCGACGAGGAGAAAACATGAAGAAGTTGGTTGTGCTCATGCTTTTGGGCCTTTTCTCACTTCCCTTGATGGCACAGGATCAAAAGGCACAAATATTTGCCGGTTATCAATATGAGTATCTCGGCGGGAGCACCGCTCCCAGTACGATTTCAGGCAGCCTGGCTCAGACGGGTGAGAGTTTTAACGGCTTCAATGCTTCGATCGCGTACAAGTTCGGCAAGCACCTGGGGATTGCCGCGGACTTTGGCGCTGGCTACGCCACGTTCAACGGCCTTAACGCACGCTTTTACAGCTATACGGCCGGGCCAGTGGTTACTTTGCGATCCAGGGGGAGGGTTACTCCATTTGTCCACGCGCTCATCGGAGGCGCCCACGCCAGTGCGGGTTCCTCTTTGGGCCTTTCAGCTGCCGTCTCGCAGAATGGATTCGCCGCACTGATCGGCGGCGGCATGGATTACCGCCTGAAAAGATCGATTAGGTTTCGCCTGTTTCAAGCCGACTGGCTGTATTACGATTTCCCGGGAATTAACAACGGCCCATCGTTCAGCCAGAGCAACAACGTCAGAATCTCAACCGGAATAGTGTTAGGTTTCTGATGTCGTCCGGATGACGCGTTAGTAGCGACGCGGTGAGTATGTACGGGGCGAGTCATCTTCGATCTCAGCCACAGCCGCGCCGCTGCGGCCTTTCGGGCCATGTTTCAGTGGCGCCATCACATAGGCATAGGGATCGGCGGGCGAGGGCGGCGGCTTTTTGCCGAAACGGCGGCGAACAAACTCCACGAGCGATTTCCAGCGAGAATGCTTGCCGCCACTTCCGCGCATAAACAACTCCTATTCGAACAGGGAATCGACAAATTCTTTTGGATCGAACGGCAGCAAGTCCCCTACTTTCTCGCCCACTCCCACGAATCGTACCGGGAGCCCCAGCTCCCGCGAAATAGCAACTACGACACCGCCCTTTGCCGTACCGTCGAGTTTCGTAAGGACGATGCCGGTCACGCCCGCCGACTGCGTGAACAGCCGCGCCTGCTGCAAGCCATTCTGACCTGTCGTGGCGTCCATTACAAGCAGAGTTTCATGCGGCGCACCCGGAATGATGCGCTGCGCCGTGCGCCGCATCTTTTCCAATTCCGCCATCAAACTGCTTTTTGTATGCAAGCGGCCGGCGGTATCGACGATCACGTAATCGGTCTTGCGCGCCGTCGCCGCCTGCAACGCGTCAAACAATACGGCCGCCGGATCGCCTCCGGGCTTGGTCTTGATCACTTCTGTGCCGGTGCGCTGACCCCAGATTTCCAGTTGCTCGATCGCGGCCGCGCGAAATGTATCGGCCGCACACAGCAAAACCCCCTTTCCGCTCGATCGAAAAACCTGCGCCAGCTTTCCGATCGTCGTCGTCTTTCCTGTGCCGTTCACTCCAACCACCAGAATCACTTCCGGCGTGCCGTCGACTTTCTGCACCGGACGCGTGTTTGCCGCATTCAGAATCGTCAGCAGCTCTTCTTTCAACAGCCGCTTCAATTCGTGCACATCTTTGATCTGTTTGCGATCCGCTTTATCGCGAAGCTTGCCCAGAACTTCCTGCGTAGTCGTGGTGCCGAGGTCAGCGCCGATCAGCGTAGCGTCCAGATCGTCAAGAGTGTTGCGATCGATTTCTTTGCCGATGGAAACGACTTCTTCGATGCGCTCGGCCAGATTTTCGCGTGTGCGCGTGACCGCCTGCTTCATGCGGTCGAGCAAGCCTGGTTTTTTTTCTTCTTCGAGGCTGCCGAATAAAGTTTGAATCATGGAAAATCCTGATGATTGATTATAGCCGTCGGTAGTGGGTCCACTTTGGATGTCATCCCCAGCAAGCGCCCTTTGCGAAACGGGAGCCGCGCTTTTCTCGAAGGGAAATCCGGGCGAACCGCACTGCGGTCGCGGACCCTGCCCTGAGAGAGAACGCAAGCGACCGAACGGTCGCCTTTGACGCGCTTACTTTGCGATCTCCGATAGTAAATGTCATCCTGAGCGAGCGTTCTTTGCGCAGCGAAGGATCTGGGCGAGCCGCGCGAAGTGGCCCCTTCTGTGCGCCACAATAATCGCGTGTTTGGCTCGCTTCCCTATCAAACCGAGCCACTACCCGTTCTCCTCGCGCCTTGACAATCCCCCGCCAGGAGGAAGAATCCTGCAGGAAGAGCGCGCCGGCCTACTCATACTCAATCAAGACCTGCCCCGCCTTCACCGCGTCTCCCACCTTCGCTTTCACCGAGCTTACTTTCGCCGCACTGGCCGCCGTCAGATTATTTTCCATCTTCATTGCTTCGGCGACGAGCACAACCTCGCCATTTCTTATGAACTGCCCAGGCGCCACATTGATTCTGGTCACGATGCCGGCCACAGGGCTGCGGCACACCTTCCCTTCGTCAATTTTCGATGCCCCCAATTCGCCGTGGCGGTGCGGCGTTGGCAGCACCAGCACCGCACGCGGTCGACCAAGCTTACTGAGGCTGAAACAGCCGCGTTGCCGTTGTCGTACTCAACTTCGCAGACCTTTCCGTCGATAACGATCCGGAACTTCCTATTGCGACTGACCGTGTCCGCACCAGTCGCTAAGAAACCGGTCCCCCGAAAAAATTCAGCGATGAAATAGCCAGCGGCAAGGGGCCCACGATTTGGTGATCGAGATTACTGACCAGGGTGAGAGAAATGTTAAAAGTCATGGGTGGCAGTTTGGCGCATTGAGGCGCTTGCCGCGCTTCCGCGTGTGTGTGCGTGGGAACTGAATGCCGCGGGAAGGTACAGAACAAGACCGTCCGATTCCAGCCGCAAGGGGCGGCATATCATAGCCGGGCACGTCAAGGCCGAGTGGAAGTGGAAAGCTGGAGCCAGTCCCGGAGGGTCGACACGAGCTCTCACACGCATACTTCCTACGCTGCGACTAAACCCATCTTTTCTGCGACGGCCTTAGCCCCCGAGGCCCAAGCGCGAAAATTGTTCAGCCCCGCTGAGAGGACCTGCACATCACCTTTCACGCCGTCATCCTTCATAATGTATTTTTGAAGCACACGCTCTCAGTCAGGCGGAGGGACACAATGCTCGAGATGAAAGCGGTTCGCATGGAGTTTCCAGCCGAGGCCAACGTCATCGTTGGCCAGTCCCACTTCATCAAAACGGTGGAAGACCTCTATGAAGCCCTCGCCACCACCGTGCCTCAAGCCAAGTTTGGGCTGGCCTTCAACGAAAGCTCGGGAGCGTGCCTCATCCGCTCCGAGGGGAATGACCAGGCGCTTCGGGAGATCGCCGTCCGCAACGCGCAGGCATTGGCCTGCGGTCATACGTTTGTCGTGGTGCTTCAGAATGCATACCCGATCAATGTCCTGAACGCGATCCGTAATGTGCCGGAAGTAGTTTCCATATTCTGCGCTACCGCCAATCCCGTCGAGATCATCGTGGCCGAGAGCCAGCAAGGCCGCGGTGTGCTCGGAGTCATCGACGGCAGC
>JASIKQ010000633.1 GCA_030049565.1 Candidatus Sulfotelmatobacter sp. | reverse complement strand
CATTCAAGCAGCGGCAGGACGCAAAGACGTGGTTGCGACCAGCGAAGTCACTTCCTCCGAACCGGGTTCGCGCTACATCGATTTTTTGATTCCCGGGCTGCTGGGCATGAACCTGATGAACTCTGGCATGTGGGGTATCGGCTTCGCACTCGTCGACATGCGCCAGCGCAAGCTGCTGAAGCGTTTCGTGGGTACGCCCATGCGGCGCGGCGATTTCCTGTTGGCATTGCTTTCCAGCCGCCTCGTGCTGATGATTATCGAAATCGGCCTTCTCCTGACGCTCGGCGTAGTGTTCTTTCACATGCGGGTCTTAGGCTCAATCTTCACCATCATCTTGCTGGGTTCGGTCGGGGCAATGTGCTTCGGCGGAGTCGGCTTGCTCACCGCCAGCCGCGCGCAAAAAATCGAAAGCGTCAGCGGGCTGATGAATCTGGTCATGATGCCCATGTGGATTTTCTCGGGCGTGTTTTTCTCCTACGAACGATTTCCCGCCATGGCTCAGCCGCTGATTAAGGTACTGCCGCTGACCGCGCTGAACGACGCCCTGCGAGCCAGCATCCTGGAAGGTACGCCGCTTATTCACCAATGGCCACGGCTGGTGGTGATGGGGTTATGGGGTGGAATTTCCTTTGCACTAGCGCTAAGGTGGTTTCGGTGGACCTAGAGGTGACGCTGTGAAGGTACGTCGGGCATTGCTCGGACGACGTGGGGTTTCTATCATCCTCTTACTCTGCGCGACAAGCCAGAGTGAAACCTCAAAAAGCCGACAAAGCCCATCCGCCGCTCTCTTTGATTCATCGAATGCCTTCCCAAGCCTTAGCGGTCTTCCTGCCCAACAAACCTCCGAAAACCGATTCCAGGCGTACGATTTGACAGAGCCTGAGGGTGTCGCCGAATACTGCGATAGCCTGGCGAAGGGGAAAGCAAGGGCGGAGGCCCTACGGGCCGTCTGCGAGTTCGCGCTGTCTCTACGCTGGAAGCTTCCCGACGTGATTGGCCAAGAAATCAGAGAGCGATATCAAGAGGACGAACTCGGGAGGGAAGAGCAGAATGGCAGGGTTACAGCAGACATCCGATATGAACAAGGACGAGAGCGCTTCAGCGATATCAAAGTCAACGGCCAGCCACCCGAGTTCGTAATGGAGAAGCTCCCCTGGTCGTGGGGAGAATTTGCCGCTGATCTGAGGGGCATCTTTGCTCCCACGAGCGCGACCGAGTTCAAATTCGTGAAGGAAGATGGGCTGCGTTCGACCCGGGTTCTGATTTTCGATTTCAGGGTAGAAAGGAAAAACAATCGGGTATGGCGAATCGAAACACCGGACAAGGCCACGTTTCCCGGTTTCAGAGGCCGTTTATGGATTAGCAAAGCAACTTTGCAATTGGTGCGACTGGAGCGCAAAACTGATGACATCGAAACTGATTTTCCAATACGTCTGGCGAGCACAATCATTGACTACGCCGATATAAGACTGGGGGATGGATCCAGCTTCGTACTGCCCGTACGCGCCGTTGATATCAACTGCCCTACTGTGGCCGCCAGCCATTGCTGGCACGATCGGCTGACTTTCAACCATTGGCACAAGTTCGCCGCCCGCGCGCACGTTTTGACTGATGAAGCGCCCACCGAACCCCATCCTCCTGCAACGCCGCCTGCTACGGCGGTATCTATCCCAACGCTCCCTGATTTGAACAGACTTCCGATCTTTGATCTTTCGCGCGGTGCGAGCATCACGGCCGGGTTCTGGAACACGCAAATCGCTGAAGTTGAGCAAAGGCAAAAGCTGATTGAAGCCACCGCGACCGCCGCCGCGATGTATAGCAACAACCTTGCGAAAACACAGCCGGTAATGCACACCGATGTGGCCGCCGCTGGTACGCCCAACAAACCTCCTGATCAGCAACTGCCCATTTTCAAGTCCACAGTCAGACTTGTCCTGGTACCTACAATCGTGCGCGATTCTCATGGCCGCACCGTTGACGATCTCCAGAAATCGAACTTCCGGCTATTCGACGACCAGCGTCCGCAGTTGATCACTCAGTTCGCTCTGGAGAGGCTCGACGGTACCGCAAACTCCGGACAGCGGGCGGCCGAAAGTCCGCGCCAAGCCGGCGGCCGCGAGACGCGATTCCTCGCCTATGTTTTCGATGACATTCATGCATCGCTCGATGATCTGCTCCACGCCCGCGAGGCTGCCAAACGCCACCTTGCCGAGCTGCGGTCCGGTGATCGCGCGGCGATCCTCACGCTTTCCGGCAAGGTTGTTCTCGATTTCACCAACGATGTTGCCAAGTTGAGCGATGCCTTGGGCCGCATTCGCCCCAATCCTATGACGGCTACAGGGTCGGTTCGTTGTCCCGACATCAGTTATGCGCAGGCGGATTTGATTCAGAACCAGAACGATGCTCTGGCTTTAACTCAAGCTGTCCAAGAAGCGCTGCACTGTGCCTATGCCGACGATCCGAACGCCCGGATAGCAGCGGGGGCGCTTGCGCTGTCCACCGCGGCCCAAGTGTTACTTGCCGGCCGGACTGAAAGCCAGGCTTCGTTGGCGATGTTGAAAGAGACGGTTCGCGGAATTTCCAACGCCCCGGGCCAGCGCAGTGTCATTCTGGTTTCCCCGGGGTTCCCGATTGCTGAAATGGAGGAGGCGGAAACACAAATCGTCGATGAGGCGCTTCGCGCCCAGGTGATCATCAGCGTTCTCGACCCAAGCGGACTTGGAACCAGCGATTCCGTCGAATTCCGGAGTACGTCGACGCCCGCGGACGTGCTGGCCGATCTTTCCAGCGGGAGCGGGGGACTGTTTTTCCGCAACAACAACGACCTGTATCAGGGATTTCAGCAGACTACGCCGCCAGACAGCTTGTATGTTCTAGGTTTTTCGCCGCCAAAACCAGACGGCAAATTTCATAAGCTGAAGGTTACGTTGGAAGGCGCCAGAAAGTTGAGCGTTCAGGCGAGGCGCGGCTACTTCGCTCCCAAGTCGCAGGATTGAATGCTAGGCAACCATCTTCTTGATGCAGCTGCACCAAGACAGTCTCGCTGCCCGCTACAGCCGGAGATCGATTGCGCGACGATACCTTTCAGTGCACCACCGCTGCGGTAACCGCCAGCACCATCCCGATCACACTGAATACAATTCCTAGATGCCAAAACATTCGCCGGCCGGAAAGTAGCGTGATCGAAGTAATGACCAGTCCGATCTCGAGAAAAACTTCTGCCAGGTCGTAACGGTCGGCGCGGCGCCTTTCTTTGCCGACCTCCCGCTCCAGTGACCGCGCCTCGGTCTGAATTTCCTCTTTCTCGTGGCTGTAACGCTCCGCTTCCTGGAGATATTTCTGGCGGGTCGCCTCAGCAACCCCGTTATTCGCGGCGACGAACAATTCATCTTCATGCTGACGGATGTTCTTGGCCTGGTAATATGACCACTGATCCGACGCCTTCGCTTGCAGCACCACTTCTTCCGTATGCGCGCGATGCCCGAGCAGCGCCACAACTGCGACGAGCACGGCAAGCACAGCCATGGTCAACGACACCGGTGCAAGGCTGGGATCGCCGTGGGCGTGCTCGGCGTGTTCTTGCAGTTCCTGGAGTTCGTCGGCGCTCATGGACGTAAGCTCACGATGTTACGGATTCGCCTGTGTTCAAGCAAGCAGTCTCCGACCGCTCTTCACTCTCCCATCACTTTCACAATCACGCGCTTGTCCCGCTGGCCGTCGAATTCGGCGTAGAAGATGCGCTGCCAGGTTCCGAAGTCGAGCTTGCCGGCGGTGATGGGGACGATGACTTCGTGGTGAATCAGAAGCGCCTTCAGATGCGAGTCGCCGTTGTCCTCGCCCGTCTCGTGGTGCTTATAATTCTTGCGAAAAGGGGCGAGATGTTCCAGCCATTGATCGATATCTTCGATCAGTCCGCTCTCATTATCGTTGACGTAGACACCGGCCGTGATGTGCATAGCCGAAACCAGCACCATCCCTTCCTTCACGCCGCTCTTGCGCACAATTTCTTCCACCTGCGGTGTAATGTGCACATAAGCCCGGTGAGTTTTCGTGTGGAATTTCAAATATTCGGTGACAACCTTCATCGCGTAGCTCCTGTTATGGAGGATTGTACGCGGCAAAAGCCGTGGCCGCGCTCAATCAGTTATCTATATCGGTTTTCGATGAAGCAGGCGGCAAATGGCCGTGATCTGCGGATAGGCGGCCATTCCGCGCAAAGAATAACCGGAATATTTGACCGAAGATCCACTCTTCCGCGAGCAATGCCACGGCAATCGAGAATGTCAGGCCTGCCACGATCGCCAGGAATGTGATTGCCATCTGCATGTATCTTCTCTACTCGGTCTCTTTCAAGTGCTTGGCTTTGATGTTAGTAACGGTTGCACAAAGATGGCCTAACACAACGGCCTGGAATGGAAGGACTTAGACCGATTGCGGCTTGGGAAATAGTGGGTTTATGACGGCAGTGTGTGCGAACCAACACATCGCGCTGAAGATTTTGCAAACGCGGCGATGGGCCGCTGCGCTAACTATTTCCAGTGTAATTAAAGGCGCCCGGCCCCTGCCGTCTGGGGTAACGGCTCTGTGGGGTTCTGTGGGTTTGGAGCCGGGCGATCTTGTAACTAGTAAGGACTAGTTTCAATGGCGACATTCTGGCATAAGAGAGTTTTTAGTTCCGTGACCGCTGTCACCTATCTGTGTGACGAAAAAAGTTTCTCTTTTTTCGACGCTTCCATTCAACTTGGCTCTGCGACCCCGGCTCACAATGCTAAGTGACAGCCATCACCGACTGCGTCTCTGTTTGCTCCTACACTGACAATCGAATCAAGGCAATTCTTATCGGAGATTTTTTCATGGCCTATATAATTACCGATGCCTGCATTAAAGACGCTCTTTGTGTGGACGTCTGCCCTACCGATTGCATTCACCCTAAGAAGGATGAGCCGGGGTTCGACGCGGCCACGCAGATGTTCGTGGATCCCGTAGAGTGCATCGACTGCGGCGCATGTCTTCCGGTTTGCACTTCGGAGTCGATTATGGCGCTCGACGATGTGCCCGAAGACAAGAAGGAGTTTATTGAGCGCAACGCTGCCTATTACAAAAACTGAGCTTGCGCCTCCTCTGGGCGCACACTGACCGGCGCAGGGCGTGGACTGACGAGTTCGGCACCCAGCGCCGGTTCGATTTGTGCGAGTATCTCGCCACAGAAGCACAGAGGGGTTGAGAAAACAACGCCCGTCTTGTGATCGCTTGTTTTCAGGCGACTTGCTGGTGAAACGGGTTTCCCTTTGACTTCGCCCGCCTAACCTCTTATCGTTCCCCGCATGAATGTTGTGAAGGCTACGGGCCTGTTCGAAGACTGGCTCGGCCGGCGCACTCGTATCGAGCGTAAAGACTTGCGGCTGAAACACGCGCGCATGAAGGGCGATCTTTTTATGTTTTTGCGCGCAACATATTACCGCTGGGCGCAGATTTGGCCCGAGGTCTGCCCTGACTTGGCGCGCGCTCCACAGATTCTCGCGGTCGGCGATCTTCACGTCGAGAATTTCGGCACCTGGCGCGATATTGAAGGCCGCCTAATCTGGGGCGTCAACGACTTCGATGAAGCCTGGCCAATGGCGTACACGGCCGATCTCG
>JASIKQ010000632.1 GCA_030049565.1 Candidatus Sulfotelmatobacter sp. | reverse complement strand
CGGTCGGGCAAACATGTTTTCTGCGAAAAACCGCTTTGTCTGAGTGAAATCGATCTTCGCGAAATCGCCTCGGCATATGAAACTTGCAACCAACCTCAACCTATCCTCATGGTCGGTTTCAATCGCCGCTTTTCGCCCTTCGCACTCCGGCTGAGGAAGTTTTTGAGCGAGATCCATGAAACGCTGGCGGTTCACTACCGCATCAATGCCGGTTTCCTGCCAGCCGATCACTGGCTGAACGATCCCCAGCAGGGCGGGGGGCGCATCCTCGGCGAAGTGTGTCATTTCGTCGATCTCACGAGTTTCCTCACCGGTTCGAATCTGATCGAAGTCGAAACGCGCGTTTTGTCCAATGCGGGTCAGTACAGCAATGACAACGTCGAATGCGCGCTGCGGTTCGCAAACGGTTCGCTCGGCACTATCAGCTATTTCGCCAATGGCGATCCGTCGTATTCCAAAGAGCGGATGGAGGTATTCGGTGGAGGCCGTGTCGCCGTGCTCGAAGATTTTCGCCGCCTCGAACTTGTGCGTCGCGGAAGCAAGCGCGTGTTCCGCTCGTTGCTGCGGCAGAACAAAGGACACACTGCCGAGTGGCAAGCCTTCAGCAATGCGATTAAGAGCGGCGGGGCATCTCCGATCCCGTTCGAAGAATTAAGGAGGACTATGTTGGCTACGCTTGCGCTCGAGCAATCGCGATGCCTGGGACAACCGGTAACTGTGCGGAATGAATTGCTCATCACCAGAGAATCAGACGCTTCCGGCAGCGTCAGCGACTTCGATCAGGCTTCGTGAGGATGCGGTTGGAATTGTTGTTTAGGGTTTCATGAAGATTGTCTACATCTCGCAATACTTTCCACCGGAAATGGGCGCGCCCGCCGGCCGCGCTGCTGAACTCTCGCGCCATTGGGCCGCGGCGGGCCACGATGTAACGGTGCTTACCGGTTTCCCAAACCACCCCACCGGCGTGATAGCTCCTGACTACCGAAGCAAGTTCCGGCGAATCGTGTTCCGCGAATCTGCCGGCGGCGTCAATGTCGTCCGCACCTGGCTTCTTCCGTTTCCTAACCGCAAAGCCCACGAGCGCATCCTGAACTACGCTTCGTTCTGCGTGTCGTCCGCCATTACAGGACTTTGTCTCTCGCCTCCCGATGTTGTAATCGCGTCGTCGCCACAGTTGCTTGTAGCGCTTTCGGGATGTTGGCTGGCCTATTCGAAGCGCGTGCCGTTTGTTTTCGAAGTGCGGGATCTCTGGCCGGAGTCTCTCGTCGCAGTCGGAATGAGCGGCGGCAATTCCATTCTGTACGGCGGGCTTGCGAAGCTTGCCGGCTTTCTGTACCGGCGCTCAGATCGGATCGTCGTAGTGGCCCCCGCGTTCGAAGATCATCTGGTGAAGCACTGGCATGTGCCTCGCGAGAAAATATCGGTAGTCGAAAATGGAGTGGAAACTGATCTGTTCTCTCCTCAACCCGATACCGCGAGATCGTTAAGCCAAAACTCGCTCGCCGCAAAGGCGTCCGCCAAATTGAGAAAGCAACTGGGAGTCGAGGGTAAATTCGTCGCCTCCTACATCGGGACGATGGGTATGGCCCACGGACTCGAAACCATCATCGCCGCGGCCACTGAGCTGAGTGAAGCGAATCCCGAGATCGTTTTCTTAATGCTGGGCGAAGGCGCCGAAAAAGAGCGGATCGTGGCGATGGCCCGTGAGGGCGGCCTGAATAATCTGCGCTTTCTCGATCAGCAGCCACGCGAAAAAATACCCGCTTACATCCGTGCCTCGGATGTCTGCCTGGTTCCACTCAAGAAAGCCGACATATTCAAAACTGTCATCCCCAGCAAAATGCTGGAATCCATGTCGTGCGCGTGCCCGGTGATTCTCGGCGTCGAGGGACAAGCGCGCTCGATTTTGGAACAGGCCGGCGCCGGGCTTGTGGTCGAGCCGGAAAATCCCCACGAACTCGCAAATGCTATTCAATATTTGGCTGCGAATCCAAATGCTGCGCGGGAACTCGGCCAGCGAGGGAGGGAATATGTGCTACGCAATTTCTCCCGCCGCCTGACGGCTGAAAAGTATATCGACGTGCTAGAAAGTTTGCTGTTGCCCGGGCACGATCGCGTAGGAGTGGCCGCATAACGATGGGCCGGTAGTGGGAATCGAAGGTTCATGGTCCACCGGAAAGGCTTGGGTGGAGATGAAAGATAGTTTCGCTCCGCGATTTCCGCGGCTATAGGCCCAAATATGCCGGAACTAGACTCTGTTCGTCGGCCGCAAGAAACAGGTGCTTCGGCCGGCCCCAGAACTAACGAACATGGCGATAACGCTTCGCACGCAGTTCGAGCGGATAAGTCAGCACATGTGGCAAGCCGCAACGTTCCGCGATTGCTGATTATTGCGGCGCTCCTTTACTGGGGTTTCCAAATCGTATGGTTCTGGCGATATTGCGGACACAATATTAATGCCGACGCGGTTTCCTACATCGGCATTGCTCGACACATTACCGATGGCAATCTCCGGGTATCACTCCATGGTTATTGGAGCCCTTTGATCTCCTGGCTGATCGCAGCGACAGCACGTTTTAGCGAAGATCGCACGCTAAGCGCGCGTTTATTGATGCTGCCTCTTTTTGCGTTGTCAATGGCGCTCGTGTTCGTACTAACAGAAAAGTTGTGGGGGTCACGATTTCTGAGCGCTTTTGCAGTCCTCTGGTTCACCGCCGCACGCGGCGTGGCAGCCTTCTCGGTGTATTTCATAGGCGCCGATCTGCTGCTTACCGTGACTACGCTCCTTTATTTCATTTTGTTGCTGGAATGCCTCAAACATCCGCAAGAACTTCCGCGATGGTTGGGATTGGGAACCGTTCATGCGCTTGCATTTCTCGCCAAAGCCATTGCGATGCCGCTATTCGCGTGCACCACACTTGTGGCCGTCGCGTGGTCTACAGGCGGAAATCAGCGGCAGATGTTCCGCACACTGATTGCCTCAGCGATGCTTCCGGTTCTTGTTTGGGCGGGCTGGGGTATGGCCCTTCGCACCAAGTACGGAGCATTCACAACCGGATATCAATTACGCTGGAATTTGATTGATCCTGCCTCGAGAAAAGCATACGAACCCGGCGAAGGCCTGGCCGTTTTACGAGCAACTGATAGAACCTACGACGCCTATATGGTGTCGGAAGTAATGCCTCCAGGTTCTGGATTCTGGAACGTGAAAATTTTGCAGCGCTCCGTCTTAGGGCAACGCCTGCATAAGGAGTCGCAAAATATTCCTCAATCCTGCAAAGAGCTCTTAGTCCTGCTTACTCCAGGCGGCCTGCTGGCACTGATGGTTTGCCTCTGGCGGCTTGTGCGACACCGCGCCAACAACGTGATTCGGTTCCGCTTTGTCATGATCGCGCTGCTGGGGACATCGGCGCTGGTAGCGACTTATGACATGCTCGTATTTGACGGACGCTATGTGATCCCGATCGCGCCAGTTCTGATCTCTCTCAGTGTTGGATTTGGCGTTCCACTTGACACGAAGGACTTGCAAAACTCTGAATCAATGCCCATTCGCTCTCAGCGATGGCAGTTGGCTTTGGCCGGGCTGATCGCGGTTGGCCTGATTGGCGTGCAATTCTATTGGGCCTCGCCGTTTCGTACGATTCGACAGGATTATCAAACGAGCGTCTACGAAGCAGCTGGCTTGATGAAGAACGCTGGAACTCACACAGTGGTCAATATTGGAGAAGGTCCCTATCCCGAGCATGGAGTGGGCTGGGAAGCTGGCGTATATTCCGCCTATTTTTCTGGATCGCACATCATTGCCGGACTCCCCACGTTACCTACCGACCTGAGCCTTGGTCCCTTGATCAGTGACGTCTCGAAGCTCTCTCCCGACGGGATCATGGTTTGGGGAATGCAGTCGGATTCCGGCTTCTCGATGCTTGTGAGACGGCTTCGAGAGACGCTACCCGCATGCGATTCTGTTCCTATTAGCGATCCCCATAAGGGAGAAGTTGGAACACTATTTCTTTGTGGCCATCGTCCGGAGAATGCGGCATCCACAACTAGGAATTAAACCGCGACGGCCTGTCGTGACTCCTATGCCTTGTGACCTTCTCCAATCCCGTGGACGAGATCCTCGGATGTCGAGCTGCCAGCCGCCCAGGGGCCTGCCTACGGGTGAGCAACAACAATCGCCAATCCTGCCGCGGCGGTAATAGCGCCATCAAGAGCCTTCCCGCCCGCGTACTTTACCCCGCTCAAGGGCACAAACAAAATATCATCGGCTTGCAGCGTAACGTCTGGGGCTTTCGCTTCCAACATCTTCTTCAGCGGCACCCGCGTCTCCGTTATTCCGTTCGGCCCTTTGCGGATGATGCAGGTTCCACTCATTTTCGCTGTATGACTTGTTCCGCCTGTCAGGGCGAGCGCTTGCAGCACCGTGAGGTTGCCGTTGTCTATGAGCAATCCTGCCGGCCGAGCGACCTCGCCCACGACGTAGACAATCGGCGCGCGTGGCACGGAGATGGTATCCCCGGGCATGATCTCGACGTTGTCCTTTAAATCGTCCGCCAGATTTCTAGGCAAGTTCACCGTCATCGCAGTCGTCTGATTCCTCTGCCGCACAATGCTGATTTTTCGCGCGGCATATGGCGTGAACCCTCCGGCTGCCGAGATCATATCGTAGAGCTTGCGCTCACCGAGCACCGGATAAATCCCGGGTTTAGCCACTTCGCCCAGAATGGTCACGCCCTGCGAGGTCGATTCACTCAGAAAAATCGTAACGTGAGCGTTGCGCACGAAGCCCCCGTCTTCCAATCGTTTCTCGATCAGAGCTTGCGCCTCTTCCACCGTGAGGCCGCCTACGTGCACATAGTCGATCAGTGGGAGGTAAACATCGCCGGTGTTGCCCACACGGGCCTTGGTATTCAGCTCGGGCACGTTATAAACGCCGATGTCAAGTAGATCGCCGGGACCAAGCCTCAGCAGCGGCGAATTGCCACCGGGCGTAACCGAACTAGAATCAGGCGTACTTTGTGCGGGTGTCGTCGAGCGTCGGGCGTCGAATGCGCTGCCTCTCGCCGCCTGCGTAATCGACTCCGCCGGAGCGGGCACGCCACTTTGGGCTGGCATCGTTTGCTGCCCTACGGCTGGCAATGCCGATGCGAAAATCAAAGCGAGAGACAGGGGAAATACGCGACGGCCGCAGGCACAACTCAATCTGCCGGACTCCATTCACGAACCTCAATTGGGAAGAAGAATTGCTGAGAAGTTTAGCACGGCTTGCAATCGTGCCGGCTCCCATTAAGGCTAATTATCCGGTGACCTATTTATCTTTTCCACAGATTTTATCGCGCAGGGAATTGAAACCGTTACTTCCGGATCGTAAATTCCGAATCATTCTCAAAACTCAGTTGAAAAACAGGCGGTATCCAATAACTCACTACCAGCCAAGCAGTGGGTTGCGGAATACTCGTAACGTCGGAGGTTGTTGTCGCGCCGACGCTGGTAATCGAGGTCGAGGGGGAATCGTTGACGCAAGTCTTTTTGGCGATTTTTTTCCTGTCGCTGATGTTCTCGTTCGTCCTTACCCGTTACGTTCGTGATTTTGCCTCCCGCCGCGGATGCGTCGTTATTCCGAGCCAGGAAAGGCATCTGCATTCCACGCCTTTGCCCCGCCTGGGCGGAGTGGCCATCTTCCTCTCGTTTTCATTGAGTATTGCCGCGTCTGCGGCCTTGGCGTCGTACGTCCCCAGGTTGCATTCCGCATTTTCACCGAAGATGCTACTTACCATTCTCATTCCCGCGTCTCTGGTCTTTCTGCTCGGCGTGTATGACGATCTCTATAATGCGGGACCTTATCTCAAATTCACCGTGCAAGCCATTGCCGCCGCCATGCTGTTCATGGGCGGCCTGCGCATTCTTAACATTCCGGTTCTATTCGGCAATCGTCAACTGCCTTGGTTTGTCGGATTGTCCTTCACGATTCTCTGGGTCTTGGGCATCACGAACGCTTTCAATTTGATCGATGGCCTCGACGGCTTGGCCGCCGGTTCGGCGCTCTTCTCTACCCTGGTAACATTTGTAGTTGCCCTGCTGAACGGATTTTCGCTGGTCACAGTCATGGCCATTGCCCTGGCCGGGGCAATTCTGGGATTCCTTCGCTACAACTTCAATCCGGCAACCATTTTTCTGGGAGATTCGGGGAGCCTCTTAATCGGATTTCTGTTGAGCGCGCTCGCGCTGGCGGGCGCGCAAAAAGCTCCCACGATCGTTGCCGTCGCCATTCCGGTCGTATCATTCGGTCTGCCGATTCTGGAAACATCGCTCTCGATTCTGCGCCGCCTGATCAGCGGACGGCCCGTTTTCACCGCCGACCGTGAGCACATCCATCACAAACTTCTGCAACACGGGTTGAGCCATCGCCAGGTTGTCATCGTGCTGTACGCCGTCTCCGCCGTATTCGCACTGCTCAGCTTGTTCTTGCTGTGGCCGACCGGCAGCTCTCTGGGATTAGTGCTCGCCGTGCTCGGAATCGGCGTCTGGATCGGCGTGCAGCGCCTCGGCTATCTCGAGCTCGGGGAACTTGGCCGCGTGGCACAGCGCACACTCAAGCAACGCCAGGTTTTCATCAATAATCTCGCCATTCGCCGCGCCACCGAAGAACTCAGAGCCGCCCACGATTACGAACAGATTCGCTGCGTGCTCGAAGCCGCGTTCCGCTGCAATGATTTCGACGGATTCGAGGTCAAGTTCAAATTATTTCCTGGCGAACCCCGTCCCCATGCGCCCGATTCAGCCGCGCAGCGATCGGGGGAAGTATCCTTCGCCTGGGGCAAGGCACGCGGCCCACGCACACTCGATGGCCTCGCGGTCTGGACTCTCTCGCTCGATCTGGTGAGTTCGTCGAACCGCCGCCGCGGCGTCATGATGATTCACCGCCTTTATTCACAGCGCAATCTTCAGCTCGATATTAACCTTCTCGCCACGGCATTTCCTATCGCACTTGCTGACGCGCTCGATCGCGTGTTGCAACACAGCGTCCAGGTCATTCCGCTTATGGGGCAGGAGGGCGAATTCATCGCCGCGCAAGCCGGCTAGAACAGCGCCGCAAGGTCCACTGTACCCGCCGAACACAATTCTAGGATCTTCTTTAGGGGATCCTGCGATTTAGGGGATTTCCGAAAACGGATAGGTAAACTGACACACATCCCGCTGCGTACTTGAGCGAAGAAAGGGATAGGGAGGGCTAACGGTTAAAGTTTCGCGCTGACGTAGGAATTGATCTCGCAATTTAGGCAAACTTCTTCAAAAGCGGGTGCTGTCCACTGCATGTGATTTCTTCCCCCAGTCTGTTCAAAGCCACTGCTTTGAATCTGCTGAATTTTACCCCACTGACTCCGCACAATCAATAGCCCGACGAAGATGTGGAGCGGGAAACGGTGCCACTGCATTATTTGTGGCGAAAACACAAACCGAGGGTTGCAAATTCTTTCATACCGGGACTAGCAATTATGGCGAAGTTTGAATCTTGCGCCACCCGTTCATGACAAAACATGCACGCGTGTCAGGCTGAGTCTTTTTCCACAACGACGAACCATTGCGGCCACTCCTAACCAGCGCTCCTCTTATTTATCTTGGTTTTCTTTGCAGGCAAGCGTTATTGGATCGAGGAAAGGCAATTCATGTTTAGCAAGACCGTGTATGGCGATACTTTCAAGCCTGTCGATTTCGTGCCCTTGCAAAACGCTACTTTTTGCGTGCAGTGCGAACTGATCAGTAATCAGAACCGCCCATATTGCCTGGCCTGTGGCAGCCAATCACTGCTCAATCTTTCTCGCGTTCTAGGGGGATCGTTGCGCCACCAGCAGACCGCCCATCTCATCACCGATTCAGAACTCGACAGCCTGGTGCGTGACCTGCTACGCACCGTTCCCGATCCGCACGCTTCAAGTTTCGCTGATCATCAAACGCGGGTGCCGTCGATTGCGCTGCGCAACCAGCTTCGCGTGGCCAATGCAGCTCATCCAGTTTCAGGATTTCGTGCTGTGCATGCCGGAGAGGAAATCGAAATTCACACCGGCGAGCTCGATCTCGAGCCCGCTATCAGCGCCATCACCGAACGCGCCCAGCACCTGACTGGCGCGACGGGAGCCGCCATTGCCTTGCGTGCGGGAGATGAAATTGTCTGCCGCGCTCGCGCCGGCCGCACCGCTCCCGATCTCGGCGTCCGCCTTCAGGCCGATACCGGCATCTCCGCCGAAGCTGTGCGCACCGGCGAAGTCATGCTCTGCCATGACGCCGAGCGCAATCCGCGCGTCGATCTTGCCAGTTGCCGCCGCCTCGGAGTGCGCTCGATCCTGGTTTCACCTCTGCGCGCTTATCGCCGCACACTCGGCGTCTTCGAAGTCTTGTCATCTTCGCCG